>CAMBWJ010000043.1 GCA_945871545.1 uncultured Clostridia bacterium
GGTCGAACACCGCAATGCGCTGCCGGTATTCGCGCTGCGCCTGCGCATCCGGCTTCACGCTCTCCATGAGCTCGATGAAGCGGTAGATGGCGTCAAATCCATCGTACAGGCCCGCGCCGACGCCCGCAATCACCGCCGCAGCCATGGAGGTGGCCTCCTTGGGGTGATTCGTGCGCGTCATGGTGCAGCCCAGCACGTCCGCCAGAATCTGCGTCACCACGTCGCCCTGCGCTCCGCCGCCGGTCAGGATCAGCTCCTCAATCGGTCCGCGCTCGCGGAAGGCGCGCAGGATCACCGCGAGATTCATCGCGACGCCCTCGATGGTGGCGCGAAGGTAATCCTCCCGCGTGTGGTTCATGTTCACGCCCAGGAAGGAAGCCGTCGCAATGGGATTCCACCGGGGCGAGCGCTCGCCCGTGAGATAGGGCAGGTACAGCAAACCCTTCGCGCCCCGCGGCGACGCGGCGATCTTCTCATTGAGCAGATCGTACACGTCGCAGCCCCTGGCCTCGGCCTCGGCCACCGCGTCCGCAAAGAAGGTTCGCTTGATGTAGGCATAGGAGCTCCCCGCCGCCTGCATGGTTCCCGTGGGCATATAGCAGCCCGGAATGACGTGGGCAAAGCAGAACAGCGTGTGGTTCTGGTCCAGGAAGGGCTCGCCCGTAGTTGCTCCGATCCACGCGGAGGTGCCGAAGGTCAGATAGTGCCTTCCCTTCTCCAGACAGCCCGCGCCCAGCGTCGCGCACGGCCCGTCGCCACCGCCCGTCACGATGGTTACGTCCCTCGGAAGTCCCAGCTGCGCCGCAGCCTCCTCCCGAATCGGGCCAACCACGTCGATGGAGCGGAGCAGCTCCGGCATCTTGCCGGCGTCCACGCCCGCCGCTTCAAGAACCTCCGGCGACCAGCAACGCTTTCGGAGATCCAGCGCGTTCGTCGACGACGCATCCGACTCGTCCGTCACAAACCGCCCGGTCAGCTTCAGGAGGATGTAATCCTTCGCCTGAAGCATCTTGTAGGTGCGCGCATAGTTTTCGCGCTCGTGCTTCTTCATCCACATCAGCTTCGTGATGCTGTAGCTGCAGCTGATGCGATGGCCGATGAGGTTGTAGCCATAATCCGCGCCCAAACGCTCCTTCAGCTCATCCTCCTCCGCCTTGGAGCGCGTGTCGGCCCAGATGATGGATCGGCGCACCGGCCTTCCCTCCCGATCCACCGGCAGGCAGGCCATCATCTGCCCGGAGAAGGAGATCGCGCGCACGCGCCGCCCATCCACGTCCCCGGAGAGAAGCTTGCGCGTCGTCGCGACGATGGCGCGCCAGTAATCGTCCGCGTCCTGCTCCGCCACGCCGCCGGGGCCATAATACACCGGGTATTCGTGCGTGTCGGTGTCCACCAGCCGTCCGTCCGTCGAAAACAGGGACGCCTTGGTGCCGGACGTGCCGATGTCATAAGCAATCAGATATTCTCGTTCCATACTACATTATTTCGATAGCCTTTGAATTTGCGCGATTCTGCGGCCGCGAAGCCAGGTTCGCGGCCGCAGCGCTGTTCAAAGCCGTCAATAGGCGCAGCCCGCTGTGAGAACCACGTTTGTGTAGGGCGTGAACTCACCCGTGAGAATGATGGCCTTCGCGCCCGCGCTGATCTCCTTCAGCTCGGTGTGGGGCACATAGCTCACCGGCGCGCCCTCGGGCAGCAGCTTCAGCGCCTCCTTGTGGAAGTCCGGAGAGACCTCCAGTGCCTCGGTGGCAAAGGTGGCCGACTCGATCACCAGCACCTTCGCGATCTCCTCCAGCACCTCCAGGTATCCGGGACTGCCCTGCTTCCAGCCCAGGTCGATGCGCTCCACGCCCTTGGGAATGGGCAGGCCCGCGTCGCCGATGACCAGCAGATCCTTGTGGCGAATCTCGCCCAGCACCCGCAGCAGCTGCGGATGGAAAATACCCGTCTTCAACATATCATTTTACCTCCGTCTATGCAATTCTCAGTGCTCCTTCAGGAAAGCCTCGATCTCCTCGCGCGTGGGCATGGAGGGCGTGGTGCCCATCTTCTGCACCGACAGCGCCGCAGTCGCCGCCGCAAAGCGCGCCGCAGCGAAGATGTCGTTGCCCTCGGACAGCGCCGTCACGAAGCCGCCGTTGTATGCGTCGCCCGCGCCGGTGGTGTCGATGGCGTTGACCCTGAACGCCGGCGTCAGCTCGGCGCGCGTGCCGTCGGCCACGTATGCGCCCATGCCGCCCATGGTGATGACGACCTTCTTCACGCCGCGCTGGAAGAACCAGTCCGCCGCCTGGGCCGCACTCGCTTCGTCCACAACCTTCACGCCGGTCAGGATGCTGGCCTCCACCTCGTTGGGGGTCACGATGGTCACCTTCGAGAGCAGCGCATCCTCCACCGGCTGCACCGGCGCGGTGTTCAGGATGATGGTCTTGCCCGCCGCGTGAGCCATGTCGATCACGCCCTTGATGGAGCTCATGTTCGTCTCCAGCTGGGTCAGCAGGATGTCCGCGCCCCCGATGACCTCCTTCAGCGCCGCGACCTCCGCGTCGGTGATGTGGTCGCAGGCCGACGGGATCACCATGATGGCGTTCTGGCCGGAATTCTCGTCCACCTCGATCAGCGCAACGCCCGTGGCGTACTCCTCGGTCTGGATGACCCGGGAGGTGTCCATGCCCAGCTCCCGCATGGTACCCAGCGCGATCTCCGCAAAGGTATCCTTACCCAGCTTCGTGATCATCGTCACGTCGCCGCCGGACTTGTGCGCGGCAACGCCCTGGTTGAAGCCCTTGCCGCCTGCGCCCATCTTGAAGAAGCCGCTCTTGACCGTCTCGCCCGGCACGGGCAGGTGCGGGCCGCGACCCATCAGATCAACGACGAAGCTGCCGAATACCACAATCTTTTTCTTCATGCCGTATCACTCCTTATATTCTGTTTCTACATCATTTCTCCTTCAAATCCCACGCAAAAAAGCCATTCCGCGCATGATTTATCGCTGCACGCGGCCGGAGCCGTCGCCGCCGGCCAGCTTCTGCACCTCGGCCACGCTGACGCGGTTGAAATCGCCCTCCACCGAATGCTTCAGTGCGGAGGCGGCCACGGCGAAGTCGATGCAGCGCTGCGCGTCCCAACCCTGCATCAGCGCGTAGATCAGGCCCGCGCCGAAGCTGTCGCCGCCGCCCACGCGATCCACGATGTGCAGGCTGTATTCTTTGGAGAAGCAGTCCTGCTCCCCATCGGAGAGCATGCCCGCCCAGAGGTTGTCGCTGGCGGACAGCGAGCTGCGCAGGGTGATGGCGACCTTCTCAAAGCCGAAGCGCTCCCGCAGCTGCCGCGCAACCGAGCGATAGCCGTCGTGGTTCAGCTTGCCGCCGTAGATGTCCGTGTTCTCGGCCTCGATGCCGAACACGTCCTTCGCATCCTCCTCGTTGGAGATGCACACATCCACGTATTTGCACAGGCGGGTCATCGCCTCCCGTGCCTCCGCGCGGCTCCACAGCTTGCCCCGGTAGTTCAGGTCGCAGGAGATCTTCATGCCGTGCTTTTTCGCGGCGATGCAGGCCTGCTCACAGATCTCCACCAGGTTCGGCCCCAGCGCGGGGGTGATGCCGGTAAAGTGGAACCACTCCGCGCCCTCGAAGATCGCGTCCCAGTCGAAATCCTCCGGCGCAGCCTCCAGAATTGAGGAATGCTTGCGGTCGTAGATGCAGACGCTACCGCGCTGGGATGCGCCCTTCTCCAGGTAGTAGATGCCCACGCGATCGCCGCCGTGGACGATGTGGCGCACATCCACGCCGAACCAGCGCAGGGAATTCTCCGCCGCGCGGCCGATGGCGTGGTCGGGCAGCTTCGTGACGTAGGCCACGTCCATGCCGAAGTTCGCCAGCGACACCGCCACGTTGGCCTCGCCGCCGCCGAAGGTTGCCTGCATCTGATCGTTCTGGAAGAAGCGATAGTAGCCGTTGGGGGCCAGGCGAAGCATGATTTCGCCGAATGTAATGATTTTTGCCATGTACCCACTCCTATCTCGCGTCAGGGCTGCACCATGACCGCCTTGATGCCCTCCGCCGGGTGCTCGATGAAGTCCAGCAGGCCCTCCACGGCGTTCTCCAGCGGGAAGCGGTGGGTGATCAGCGGCTTGAGGTCGATCTGCCCGGACTCCACCAGGTCGATGCACAGCGGGAAGTACAGCGCCGGAACCGCGTCCGAGGCGCGAATCTGCATCTTCTTGTGGTGCACCACGTTGGAATCCAGGGTGAACATGGCCTCCTCGCCGTAGGCGATGCCGATGAAGGAGAGGACGCCGCCCAGGTTCATCAGGTGCACCGCATCGGAGATCACCCGCGGCGGGGCCGTGACCAGAATCTTGTCCACGCCGCCCCGGGGGAACTTCAGCGACTTCAGATCTTCCTTGTCGGTGAGGAACACCTTTTCCGCGCCCATTTGCAGCGCCATTTCATTCTTTTTGGGGGAGCGCGAGGTTCCTGCGGCATACACATGCCGCGCACCCGCGCGCTTGACCATTTGCAGCGCCATCAGGCCGATGGGGCCCACGCCGATCACCAGCACATCGTCGCCCAGCTCCACGCCGGAAACCTTGAACAGATCCAGCGCCACGCCCATCGGCTCGATGAGCGCACCCTCCTCGAAGGACATGGAATCGAACTTCACGCACAGCGCCGCGGGCACTGCGGTGTACTCGGAGAAGCCCATCACGTCCCTCGTGCCGATGTAATTGATGAGATCCGGCTGGCCCAGGCCGTCCAGCTCCGGATGGCCGTTGCGCGCCGCCGCGGAACAGGGATCGAAGGTGGAGGTCTCGACCACCACGCGGTCGCCCACCTTCAGATTTGTGACGTTGCTGCCCACCTGCTCCACCACGCCGGAAATTTCATGGCCGAAGGGCGTCCAATCCTCGGCGGCGTAGCGCGCCAGGATCATCTCGTGACCGCAGAAGCCGCAGGCCTTGACCTTCAGCAGCACCTCGTCCTTGCCGATCTGCGGGACGTCCACGTCGATCTGCCTGAACTGATATTTCGATTTCAGATAGGTTGTCTTCATACTTTTTCTCCCTCGCCGCCTGCACCAGTGCGCAGGTTCATTCACTCCACATTGAAGCCCGTGTGATCGTCCCCGCCGTAGGGCACGCCCACCTGAAGGATCATGGTGGAGTAGCTCGTGCGTTCGCCGGTGCGGATGCAGGCGCGCGTCTGTGCAGCCTGGGACATCGCCTTGAGCTGCTCGTGGGGCACGAACTCCAGCGGAATGCCCCGCTTTTCCAGGAAGGCGCGCACCTTGCCCAAATAGATCGGGCTGACCTGCTCGATCTCTCCGGCCATGTAAACCTTCTCCAGCTTCAGCTGATCGGAAATCGCCTTGAGGATGGTCAGCTGGCGCGGCAGATCGTTGAGAATCGCAAGGTCAATGCGCTCCTTGCCCACAGGAACGGGCATGCCGGCGTCCGAGAGCATCAGCCAGTCGGTATGGCCGCACTCGCCCATGAGCTTCAGAAGTCCGGGATGCAAAATGCCGCTCATCAACATATCTCTCACCTCGTTTGCGGATTCGGCCAAACTTGGGCCGACAGATTTTGAGCGCAGGCGGAGCGCTTCCGGCTCAGCCGTTCCACGCTCCACCGGCGCTCTGTCAACAGGGATGCGAACCGGCATGCCGGTCGCCTTTGGAACTTACTTTCTCTTGAAGCGGTCGATCAGCACGGACACGACGATCAGCAGGCCGATGATGATGTCCGTGTAGTTGGAGTTCAGGCCCAGCAGCGTGCCCACGTTGCCGATGGTAGCGATCAGGATGGAACCGACCACCGTGCCGCCGATGTAGCCCTCGCCGCCGCTCATGGATGCGCCGCCGATGACGGAGGCCGCGATGGCGTCCAGCTCATAGCCGTCGCCCAGGGTCGGGATGCCGCTGGACAGGCGGGAGGTCAGCAGGATGCCGCCGATGCCGCAGAAGATACCGGAGAGCAGGTACACGCCGTAGGTCGTCTTGCGCACGGAGATACCGGACAGGCGCGCCGCGTCCACGTTGGAGCCGCAGGCGAAGATGTTTCTGCCGAAGGTGGTGTAGCGGAACACCAGCCAGGAGATCACGATCAGGATGATCCACACCAGCGCCATGACCGGCACGCCGTAGGTGGTGGGGTTGCCGTACTGATCCACGCCGGGGACGCCGATGGTCAGCTTTGCAAAGTCGGTGAAGGCCTTGGGCAGACCGGAAATGTTGCGCGCGCCGGAGATCAGCAGGATGAAGGCGCGCACGATGGTCATCATGCCCATGGTGGCGATGAAGGGCGGCAGCTTGCCGTCGTAGATCAGGATGCCGTTGATCATGCCCGCAGCCGCGCAGGCGACCAGCGCGACGAGGATCGCCGCGAAGATGTTCCAGCCGGCCTGCACCGTCAGCAGGGTGGTAATCATGCCCGCGAGGCCAACGTGGGTGCCGACGGACAGGTCGATGCCGCCGGTGACGATGACAAAGGTCATGGCCAGCGCCACGATGCCGTAAACGGCGGTGGAACGCGCCAGGTTGTAGATGTTGCTGTAGGTCATGAAGTTCTTATTGACGATCGTCATAATCACGAACACCGCGATCAGAACCATGAAAACAACGCCATAACCGGCGAATAGACGCCTGGGTTTCCGGGCCGTCTTTGCGGGATTTGCCGAATTAGACATAGTGCCTTCCTCCTCAATTATGCTTGCTTGATTCCGGCAGCCAGGCCGAGAACCATGTCCTCGCGCAGCTTGCCTTCCGCGTTGCAGAAGTCTTTTCTTTCGATGATGCCCGTCTGCTTGCCCTCGTACATGACCATCAGGCGGTCGGAGAGGCCCATGACCTCCGGAAGATACGAGGAGATCAGGATGACGGCCTTGCCCTGGGCGATCAGATCCTCAATCAGCTTGTAGATTTCGACCTTCGCACCCACGTCCACGCCGACGGTGGGCTCGTCGAAGATGAAGATGTCGCTCTCGCAGCACATCCATCTGCCGATGACCACCTTCTGCTGGTTGCCGCCGGAGAGGTTCTTGACCGGGTATTCAATGCCGGGGGTCTTGACCGCCAGGCTCTTGACGTACTTGTGCGCGCGCTCGGCCTCCTTGCGCAGATTGATGATGCCCTTGCGGGAAATCAGCGGATAGGAGGCCAGGTTGACGTTGCGCTCCACCGAGAGCTGGCCGCACAGGCCCTCCTTTCTGCGGTCCTCCGTCAGGAAGGCGATGGAGTTGTTGATGCCGTCGATGGGCTTCTTGTTGTGCACGGGCTTGCCGTCGATGAGCACCTCGCCGCCCGTGTACTTGTCCGCGCCAAAGATGGCTCTGCACACCTCGGTGCGCCCCGCGCCGATCAGGCCGAACATGCCGAAGATCTCGCCGCGGTGCACTTCAAAGGAAATATCTTTAAACCGCGCGCCCGTGAGGTTGCGCACCTCCAGCTTTACATCCCCAAGCTGCGCGTGCTGAATTCCATACATGTCCTGGACGGAACGGCCCACCATCAGGCGCACCAGTTCCTTCTCGTCCGTGTCGCTGACATTCAGCGTGTCGACGTAGACGCCATTCTTCAGAATGGTTACGCGGTCGCACAGCTGGAAGATCTCCTCCATGCGGTGCGAGATATAGATGATGCCGAAGCCGCGCGACTTCAGATCATTGATGAGGTTGAACAGAATCTCGACTTCCTCATTGGTCAGCAGCGCCGTGGGCTCGTCGAACACGATCACGTTCGCCTTCTGGTAGATGATCTTCGCGATGGAGACCATCTCCTGCTGACCGATGGTCAGATCCCGCACGAGGGTGTGGGAATCGATGTTGATCTTCAGATCGTCCAGCGTCTCCTGGCTGTCCTTGAAGATGCGGTTCCAGTCCACCCGGCCGCCCTTGGTGGGCAGGTGTCCGAGGAAGAAGTTTTCGCCGACAGTGAGATGCGCCGCGAGCGTGATGTCCTGATAGACCGCGCCCAGTCCCTGCGCGATTGCATCCGCCGGACCGTGGTAGTTTGCCTTTTTGCCGTTGACGTACAGCGTGCCCGACGACGGCGTGTAGACGCCCATCAGGATCTTGATCAGCGTAGACTTGCCGGCGCCGTTTTCACCGACCAGCGCGTGAATCTCTCCCTCGAGCACGTTGAACGAAACCCCGTCAAGGGCTTTAACGCCAGGAAATTCCATGGATATGTTTTCCATCCTGGCCAGTTCCTTCAGGTTGGACCCCATGAAAGCTCCGCTCCCTTCTTTGATGTATTGAGAAAAGGCAGAACTTTCTGAGATTATCGCTAAGCTCATACAAATTCTGCCTTTCCCCTGGGTCTACCGATTAGCAAGCATTATTTTGCGTTTTTTCGGTGCGATCCCCTTCAGAATTGCGAAGCGATCAATACAGCTTCAGGGTGAAGGGATCGATGACGCCGACCATGGCCTCGTCGTTGACGTTCTCGCCGGTCACGAGGGTCGCGCCGGTATCGCAGAACTTCTCGAAGTCAGCAGCGGTCTTGACGCCGGTCACGATGTCATAGATGGCCTGGCAGCCCATGTAGCCCATGTTGTAGGGGCTCTGGATGGCGGTGGCCAGAACCTGGCCCTCGCGGATGGCGGTGATCTCGGCCGGGTCGGAGTCGAAGCAGACAGCGATCAGGCGCTGGCCCAGATTGTTCTCGGTCATGAACTGTGCCAGACCGTCGCCGGTGCAGTTGTTGGAAGCATAGTAGCCCAGCAGGTCGTCCGGATGCGCGGTGTAGATGTTCTCCGCAGCGCTCAGGGCCTTCGGGATGTCGTTGTCAACGTAGATGGGCTCCAGAACGGTGATTTCGGGAGCGTTCTCCGCGATGTAATCCGCGAAGCCGGTCTCGCGCTTGATCAGGGTATCGGAACCGGCCATTGCAGAGATCAGGCCGATGACGCCCTTGGGCTCCACGCCGCGGGCCTCCAGCTCCTCAAGGAACAGAGCGGCCAGGTTGCTGCCGGCGGTGTAGGAGTCGGTGGCGTACACGGTCACGTAGGAATCGGTGCTGGGGGTGTTGTCAGCGATGACAACCGGGATGCCCTGCGCAACGGCCTCGTCGATGCCGGCGGAGCAGTTGTCCACGAGGGTGGGAGCCAGCACGATGCCGTCCGGATGGGTCACGATGACGCCGTCCAGGATGGTCGCCTGCTCGTCATAGTCTGCCTCGGAAACCGGGCCATAGGTGGTCACATTCACATCGTCATGCTCAAAGTTGAAGTTCAGAGCGCCAACCAGCAGCTGCTGCCAGAAGTCGGAGTCGGTCGCCTTGATGATGACCGCGATCTCGATCGGCTCGGATTCAGCCAGAGCGAAGGGCATCGCAGCAGCTACCAGAAGAGCTACCAGCAGGAGAGCAAGAATCTTTTTCATTGGGGATACCTCCTTTTATTTTGTTAAACGCCCGTTTTTCCCCGGACATTTTAACTCAACGTGAAACATTTTTCGGTGAACCACTGCGCATTTCATGCGCTGCGCCCCGGTTTTGATGGCCTTTCATGAACGAATGTCATGACATTCGATTTTAACTTAATTATAACTGCTTATCCCGAATTGTCAAGGGCAACCATTGATCGTGCAATAAATTTCTTGATTTTGCACATAAAATGAAACAATTCTCAATATT
>CAMBWJ010000044.1 GCA_945871545.1 uncultured Clostridia bacterium
CCTGCGTGCAGCAGTCCGTGATGAACCTGGGCATCCTGATGGTGCAGGGGCTGGTGAACAGCTTTGGAGCCACCGTCATGGCGGCCTTCGCGGCGGCGGTGAAGATCGACGCCTTTGCCTACATGCCGGTGCAGGACTTCGGCAACGCCTTCTCCACCTTCATCGCCCAGAACTACGGCGCGCGCAGCTGGGAGCGCATCCGCGCCGGGCTGAAGGGCGCGATCCTCGCGTCGACGGGCTTCAGCGTCGCGGTCTCGACGCTGGTGTGCGCCTTCGCGCGGCCGCTGATGGGGCTATTTGCGGAGGCGGGCGAGGTCGAGATCATTGCCGAGGGCGTGCGTTATCTGCGCATCGAGGGCGCGTTCTACTGCGGCATCGGCTGCCTGTTTCTGCTGTACGGCCTGTACCGCGCGCTGGGGCGACCCGGCATGAGCGTGGTGCTCACCGTGATCTCCCTGGGCACCCGCGTGGCGCTGGCCTACGCGCTGTCGGCCATACCGGCCATCGGCGTAAGGGGCGTCTGGTGGTCGGTGCCCATCGGCTGGGCGCTGGCGGATCTGACCGGCATCCTCTATTACCGGCTCCGCAGGGACAGCCTGCTCTGCCGGGAACCGGAGATGAAGCGCAAATCTGCATGAGCGCGGAGAATTTCGCCCGCTTTCCGCCTGTCACGCATGGATGAACCGCATCCCGCTGCGGGCCAAAAAGGAGGATCCCAGATGTGATTTTACACCTGGGATCCTTCGCGATTGGAGGCTGTCTCAGTCGAGAATCTCCATGAGCCTGCCGCAGCAGAACGGAATGGGTTCGCCGGCCTTGACGTGCTCGGTTCTGTTGCAGGTCACGCAGTACACGTCCGTGTCATAGGGCGCGCGGATGACCGGGATGCTGGCCTTTTCCTGCTCGCTCAGACCCTCGATGTGGAAGCTTGCGGTCTTGTTCTCGGAGGGAATGTAGACGCCGATGGGCTGCAGAGATTTGGTCTCGCCCACGCAGTTGCCCATCTTGACCCAGAGGGCCTCCAGCTCCGCGGCCTCCGCCGCATGCTCGGGCGTAAATTCAACGATGTCCTTATTGATGCGAATCTTCATTTTATGTACCTCCCGCTGTGTTCTTTATTCTTCCGCAGTGAAGTCGTCCTTGCCCACGCCGCACAGTTCGCAGCTGAAATCCTCCGGCAGGTCTTCCCACTTCACGCCGGTCTCCTCCTCGTCGTAGACCCAACCGCAGATATTGCATACATACTTCATCGTTCGTTGCTCCTTTCTCAATTGGCAGCAGATTGCTCTGCCTACTACATATATATTATACACCGTTTTCGCCATACGTAAACACGCATTTGGAATAAATATGCCGAAGCCGGCCAAATATTTTCGCATGCCAGGAAGGTCGGGCTGACGGCGGAGGAGTACAGTGGCATCGCGATGCGCATCAAAAAGGAGCCCCGGCTTCGCGGGGAAGTCGGGGGCTTGTCCGATTGCGAATCGCTTCAACCGAAGCGCCTGGCCGGGAATCAGTAGTTGCGGATGCTGGAGGCGATCACAGAGGCCAGCGCCTGGAAGTCCCCGTCATCTGCCGGGGAGAAGGCGAAGAGGTAGAAGCCGGGCTCGGCGGCGTCCATAGCGACGCAGTTGAGCAGATTGTTATCCGCGTCGACATAGGCGATCAGCGCGACGTTGTTGATCGCAACGATGTGCGCACTGAAGATATTTTTATGAAATAAACGGGAGGATTTTGTGAAAACCGGGGCGGCGAATTGACGCATCTGAAGCTCTCTGCTATAATTCAAATTGGCGTTGTATGAGAAAAAAGGACGGTAGCAGAGATTGGAAACGAAAGACAGAGAGGTGCGCGCACCGGGCTGGCGCAGGGAACGCCGCGTCCTGGAGCGGCAGCCGATGCTCGACAGGCGAGAGGTGCAGGCGGGCAAGCGGCTGTATTGTGCTGCCAAGCGAGGGCAGGACATCCTTTTTTCCGCGCTTGCGCTGCTGGTTCTCTGGCCATTTATGCTGCTGCTTGCGCTGGTGATCTACATCGACAGCCCCGGCGCGAGTCCGTTCTTCGTGCAGGAGCGCATCGGCCTGAACGGAAAGCCCTTCCGCTTCATCAAGTTTCGCTCCATGGTGCCCGACGCGGAGAAGAAGCTGCATGCGCTGCTGGACAAGAACGAGATGGACGGCCCGGTGTTCAAGATTCGCCGCGATCCCCGCATCACCCGCGTTGGGAGCTTCATTCGCAGGTGCAGCATCGACGAGCTGCCGCAGCTGATCAACATCCTCAAGGGGGACATGAGCATCGTCGGCCCGCGACCGGCGCTGCCCCGCGAGGTGAAGAAGTACGACGATTACGAGCGCCAGCGCCTGTACGTGCGCCCGGGCCTGACCTGCTACTGGCAGGTGCAGCCCCGCCGCAACGACCTGAGCTTCGATCAGTGGCTGGAGCTGGATCTCAAATACATCCGGGAGCGCAGCTTTGCAACCGACTGGAAGATCATCTTCAGAACCTTCCGCGCCGTCATCGGCATGGAGGGCGAATAAACAAACGGTACCCGCGAATCACGATGTGGTTCGCGGGTATCGTTTTGTATCAGAGCTTCAGCGCCTCCCTCGCGGATTCGGGCAGGGCGCTGGCGACCTGATCCAGCAGCTCCTGCAGGCGCTTCCGGGTGCGGGCCTCGGCGCGCAGCGTGATCTGCTCGGCGGTCACGCTCTTGCGCATCAGGAACCAGCCGTCGGGGAAGTCCGCGCGCACGCCGTCCAGGTGGCTGATCTCCGCGCCCAGGCTGCGGGCCAGCGCCTCCACCCGATCCAGCCAGCTCTGCTGCTCGGCGTAGGGGCAGGCGATGCGCAGATCGGGGGTGATCGGCGGGCAGACGATGTCGGAAACCAGCTCCGAGAGCCGCTTGCCCGACTGCGCCACCAGCTCCGCCATGAAGAGTCCCGCGTAAAGGCCGTCGTCGTAGCCCAGCTCGCCGAAGAAGAAGTGGCCGCTGACCTCGCCGGCCATCGCCGCGCCGTTGTCCAGAAAGCGCTTCTTGATGAAGGCGTGGCCGCTCTTTTCCGGCAGCGGCGTGCCGCCCATCTCCAGCACGGCCTCGCGGATCACCGAGGAGGACTTCTGGTCGTACACCACCGGCGTGGGACGATCCTTCAGCTGGGCGCGGATGAACAGCACCAGCGATTTTTCGTTCTGAATGGGCGTTCCGGTATTGTCCAGGAACACCGCGCGGTCGCCGTCGCCGTCGAAGGCCACGCCCAGGTCCGCGCCGCAGGCGCGCACCGCCTCGCTGGTCTTGCCCAGGCAGCTGTAATCCGCCGGATTGGGGGAGCGGTTCGGGAAGGAGCCGTCCGGCTCGCAGAACAGCTCAGTCACGCGGTAGCCCGCCCGGCGGAAGGCCTCCGGGGCAACGCGGCTCATCGCGCCGTTGCCCGCGTCCACCAGAATGTGCAGCGGCTTCGGCGCAGTGAAGCGCTTCTCGAGGCTGTCCAGATAGTCCCGCGTCACGTCCCAGTGGGAGAGCGCGCCCTGCTTCTGTGCAAAGTCCCCGCGCAGCACGATGTCATGCAGCGCGTCCATGACCTTCCGGGTCACGGGGACGCTTCCGATCATGAACTTCACGCCGTTGTACTCCGGCGGGTTGTGGGACGCGGTGACGGTGGCTCCGGCGACCGCGTCGCTGTGCTTCAGCGCGTAGTACAGCACCGGCGTGGGGATGGTTCCCAGATCCACAAGCTCCGCGCCGGACTCCAGCAGGCCCTCCATAAGCGCCCATTTCAGCTCCGGCGTGGACAGGCGCAAATCTCCCCCCAGCAGAATCTTTCCGGGAGCCATCGTCGCCAGCGCACGCCCGATCAGGCGGCACTCCGGGGCGGTGATTTCGCGGCCGTACACGCCGCGAACGTCGCAATCCTTGTAAATGCTCATTCAGACCTCCACAGCGTAGATTTTTTGGATGTCCTCCCGGAAGCGGGCGTAGATTTCGGCGTAGCGCTTTGCCAGCTCCGCGTCCGGCTCCACCTCGGTGGTGTAGCGGAGCATCGCGCCCGCTGCGGCCTCCAGACCGCCGAAGGTTGCGGATGCGGCCAGCAGCGCCGAGCCCATCGCCGCATCCACGACCTCGGGAACCAGCAGCCGCCGATTCAGGATGGATGCGCGGATCTTCAGCCACAGCGCGCTCCTGCACGCGCCGCCGGTGGTGTACACCGTGTCGCCCACGGGACAGCCCAGATCGATCATGTGATCCAGCGACAGGCGCTCGGCGTAGCCCACGCCCTCCATGATGGCGGGGTAGAGCCGTCCGCCGGTCACGTCGCCCAGGTAGAAGGGCTCGCAGTCCGGCAGCACGAAGGGGAAGCGCTCGCCGCGCCCGGTGAGGGGATAGCAGCGCACGCCGGTGGGGATCAGAGCTTCGCTTGCGGCGTTCATCGCATCGAAGCTCTTGTCTCCCCGGGCCTGATTGAGCACCCGCCCGCCCAGATTCGCCGCGCCGCCCAGCAGCCATTCGCCGCCCGGCAGCATGTGGGAGTAGCTGGAGCCGTTGGGATCGATCACCAGGCGGTCGGTCACGCCCTTGAGCACGAAGGTGGTGCCGATGATGGAGGCCCAGCGCCCCGCAGCCACCGCGCCCGCAGCCAGTGCGGAGGCATAGCCGTCGGTGGAGCCGCCCACCACCAGCGTGCGGGTGGACAGGCCCAGCCTCGCGGCGGCTTCGGCGGTCACGTTTGCAATGGGTGCGCCCGGGGACACGATCCTCGGCAGCTTGGCAAGGTCGAGCCCCAGTACGCTTGCATACTCCTCCGGCCAGCAGCCGTCGATCAGGTCGTAGCCGGTCTTGAGGGCATTGCTGTAATCGGAGGTGCAATACTCGCCGCAGAGCATGCCGGCGATGTAGTCCGCCTGATGGGCGAAGATGCGGGTCTTTGCGTAGACCTCCGGCAGCGCGTCGTGCACCCACAGCACGCGCGGCAGCGAGAAGGACGCGCCGAATTTGTAGCCCAGCTTCTTCTCGATGTGGCCCATCGCGCCGTGAATGCGCGCGGCCTGCTCCTTGGCGCGGGGATCGTTGTACATGATGCCGTTGGTCAGGGGACGCATGTTTTCGTCCAGGGGAACGATGGTGCCGCTGGTTCCGTCGATGGAGATGGATGCGATGGCCTCCGGGTCGGAAAGCTGCGCGGTGCAGGCCCGGATGGCGGCCTCGGCGGCATTCACCCACGCGGCGGGGGACTGCTCGTACCACAGCGGATTTTCGGAGATGTTCAGGGTCTCAAACGGGACGGAGTGGGCCGCGGCGACGCCGCCCTGCGCGTCCGATACCACGCAGCGCACGCCCTGCGTTCCAACGTCAATGCCCATGAAAAGCATAGGAATCCCTCCTTTGTTCATATGTATTATAGCGTAAAGAGCGCCCGGCCCGCAAGCACAATTTCGGGTCGCGCGCAAGTTCATGAACGCTTCATATTGGGGGGCTACAATGAGGGCCAATTCAGGAGAAGGAAGTGAGATCGATGGACAAAATGAAGCGCAAATTCGGACGTGAATGCTGGTATCTGCTGTACCTGCCCATCTATCTGCTGCTCTTTGCACTGGTGGAGCATTTCATTGTGGACGACTACTGGGTCTCCTGGTGCACGCTGGACGATTGGATCCCCTTCGTGCGGCAGTTCGTGCTGATCTACGTGCTGTGGTATCCGCTGATGCTGGGCACGACGCTGGTTCTGCTTTTCAAGGACAGGCGCGCCTTTGTGCGCTACGCGCGGTCGGTGGTGCTGGGGCTGACCGCCTGCATGCTGATGTTCCTGCTCTTCCCCAGCGGGCAGAACCTGCGGCCTGCGGAGGTGCCGGGGAACGATCTTTCGGCATGGCTGCTGCGCTTCATCTATGCGGCGGACACGAACACCAACGTGTTTCCCAGCATGCACGTGGTGGGCACGCTTGCGGCGGTGATTGCGATCTTCGACAGCCGGAGCGCATCGCTGGGTGCAAAGTGGAGTCTGGCGGCGCTGGGCGTGCTCATCAACGCCTCCACGGTGCTCATCAAGCAGCACTCGGTGCTGGACATCTTCGCGGGAATCGCGCTGTATTGGTTGGTGTACCTCGCGGTGTACCGCCTGCCGGAGCTGAACCGGGGAAGCCGCCTGGCAAGGCCCTGTGTCTCGCGAAAGCATCGCAGGAGAGCCGCGCCGCAATCTTAGAGCTCGTCAATGAAATAGACGTAATCCAGGGAGCGAAGCGCTTCGATGATTTCATCGTGGCGCTTGTATTTTTTCAGCTCGGGGCTGACGATGGTCACGGAGATGGAGTACACGCTCAGCCCGGAGTTGAGGTACGCCGGGTTGGACTCGATGTCGTCGATGCGCAGGCCCAGACGGCGGATGGTGGTCACGAAGTCCTGAAGGTTCCGCCTGTCCTTCAGCTCCAGGTGCACCTCGAAGTGGTTGGAGCGGTCCTTCAGATAGGCCTCGAAGGGCGGGAACAGCGACAGGCAGCACAGCAGCGCCCCGAAGCCGATCAGCGCCAGCGCGTACAGCCCCGCGCCGATGGCCAGTCCCAGCGCCACGATGGCCCACAGGCCCATGGAGGTGGTCAGACCCTTGATCTGGCTGCGGGAGCTGTAGAGGATGGAGTTGCTGCTGATGATGGCCACGCCGATCACCGCAGCGGCGGAGATGATGGGGATGCTGCCGCCCAGGCTCTGATCCACCATCATGGCGATGGCGCTGGCGAGGCAGGCCAGCATGAAGGTGCGCAGGCCCGCGGCGTGGCGCTTGGTGGCGCGCTCGCAGCCGATGATGGCGCTGCACAGGATGGCGAGGGCGATGCGCAGCAGCGCCGACCACACGTTGATTTCGGCGGCCCAGCTGCCTAGCAGCACGGCGATGGGATCGTGAAGGTTCATCATGGGTGTTCCCTCCTGTCATGGATGGATTCAGCGGCGGTTCAGTAGTCGCCGCCGGTGTATGCTGTGGTTGTACTCGCTCTGCTCCAGCGCGGCCTGGGTGAAGGCGGCCTCCTCCTCGCTCATCTCCGGCTCACTGTGCACCGGCAGCTCCTTCTGGATGCGCTGGATGCGCTCGATGAGGATCTCCGCCTCGCTGCGGGGCCGGTTCTCCGCGTCGGTCTCCGCAACGGGAGCCAGATCCTCGATCTTATTGGAGTAGGAGCCGGAGAGGTAGAGCGAGAGCTTCGCGCAGGCGGGGCCGACCAGCTCGTAGAGCACGCTGGAGGCCAGGATGATCGTCTCCAGATGCTCGCCGGTCTCCCCACCCAGCGTGCGCGCGCCCAGCGCTGCAAGGCCGATGGCCACGCCCGCCTGGGGGATCAGCGCAAGGCCCAGATAGTCCCGCACCTGCGCGGGCTTCTTTGCGATCAGACAGCCCAGATACGCGCCGAGGTACTTGCCGAGAATGCGCACCAGGAAGTACACCACGCCGATGGCGATCAGCGGCACCGAGCCGATGGAGCCGGAGGTTCCCACCAGCGCGTCCAGCCGGAAGCCCAGGCCCGAGTGCACGAAGAACAGCAGCAGAATCGGCGGGCTGAAGTAGTTCAGCTGCTTGAACAGGTTCGTGTCGTCGGTGATGTTGATGTACACCATGCCCATGGACATGCAGCCCAGCAGCGGCGAAACGTCCAGCATCGCGCACACGCCGCAGAAGGCGAACAGCAGTGCGATGGACACGATCAGCCGGTTGTCGGCGGAGCGCTTGCCCAGCAAGAGCTTCAAAAGCACGCCGAACACGCCGCCCAGCCCCAGCACGCCCAGGTTGATGGCTAGGGGTTTGCCGATCTCCAGCAGCATGTTCCGGGATTCCCCGGAGCCCGCGCCCATGGAGGAGATCGCCACCGAGATGGCGATGGAGTAGGCCACCAGGCTCACCACGTCGTCCAGAGCAACCACCTGCAACAGCGTGTCCACGAAGTCGCCGTGGGCGTGGGTCTGGCGGATGGTCATCATGGTCGATGCCGGGGCGGTGGCCGAGGCCAGCGCTGCCAGCACGATGGAGAAGGGCAGGTTCACCCCCAGCACCCAGTAGCACACGATGAAGATCAGCACCGAGGCCATGCAGGCCTCCATAAGCGTGATCAGAATCACTCCCATGCCGCTCTTCTTCAGCGTGGACAGGCGGAAGAACTCGCCCACGCTGAAGGCGATGAAGGCCAGCGCGATGTCAGAGATGAAGTCCATGCCGTCGATGATCTGCGCCGGGATCAGGTTCAGGCAGTAGGGGCCGATCAGGATGCCGGTCACGATGTAGGCGGTCACGTTCGGCAGACGCAGGCGCTTGGTGATGCGGGTCATGGCGAAGCCCAGAAACAGCATCAGCGCGATGGAGATGATGATCGGCGCGACCTGCGAGGAGGACGCAAGCTTTGCGTAGATTTCATCGAGCACACAAACGCCTCCCTTCCGGATGGATATTTATATTCCGCAGAGCATACGGGGATGCATTCGCGGCGATTTGGAAAGTCAAAACGCCACATATTCATCCGTCCGTGCAATTGGTTTATCCATTATAGCACATTTTACACAAAATTCCAGTGCTTGAGGGAAGATTTGCAATTTTTCGGAACTTGTGGTATAACAGGGATAGAAAAACTGTCGTCCGGCCTGTCGCCGGAGAAAGGCCTGAAATGGAACAGAAGGAAACCCTGGAGCTTCTCAGGCGGGTGCAGGCGGGAGAAATCGCACCCGAGCAGGCGCTGCATGCGCTCAAGACCCAGCCCTTTACGGACATCGGCTACGCCAAGGTGGACCACCACCGCGCGCTGCGCAAGGGCTCGGCGGAGGTGATCTACGGCGAGGGCAAGACCGCGGAGCAGATCTGCGGCATCCTGGACAGCATGGCGGCCGCGGGCCAGCGCACGGCGCTGATCACCCGCCTGAGCGCGGAGAAGGCGGAGATTGTGATGCGCACGCACCCGCTGGACTACCGCGCGGTCTGCCGCATCGGCATTGCGGGGGAGGTTCCGCAGCCGGACGGCGCGAGCAACGTGGTGGTCTGCACCGGCGGCACCAGCGACATCCCCGTGGCGGAGGAGGCGGCGGTCACGGCTGAGGCCCTGGGCAGCCGCGTGGTGCGGCTGTACGATGTGGGCGTGGCGGGCATTCACCGCCTGCTGTCCAACATGGACGAGCTGATGGACGCAAGATGCGTGGTGGCGGTCGCCGGCATGGAGGGCGCGCTGGCCAGCGTGGTGGGCGGTCTGGTGGACTGCCCGGTGATCGCGGTGCCCACCAGCGTGGGCTACGGCGCGTCCTTCCACGGCCTGGCGGCGCTGCTGTCGATGCTGAATTCCTGTTCCAGCGGCTGCAGCGTGGTGAACATCGACAACGGCTTCGGCGCGGGGTATCTTGCGAACATGATCAATCACATCGGATGCTGAAAAAAGCGGCGTGACCTTCGCGGTCACGCCGTTTGCTCTAAGAGGATCGCCGCAGGGGGGATTTCCCCTCCCTTTGCTCCTGGATTTGCCCGATAAATTGGAATTTGTCGTTTCAGCGTATCGATTGCATCCGATAAGGTACAATAAGTTGCGCAAAAAGGAATAGACATGGAAGGCAGGCAGCTGATAGAATGGAGTTGCTACACGACACATTCGAAAGGAGCCTGG
>CAMBWJ010000045.1 GCA_945871545.1 uncultured Clostridia bacterium
ATCACCCATGCCTTGTATCAAAACATGGGTGATTAGGTGGCTAATCCGGTTGATATTGATACAGTGGACGATGCACCAGAGAAGATGCAAAGGCGGGTGCAATGCACCATTATTTGATCCGAAGCGAGGCCCTGAGATTATTGTAGATTCGGGAGCTGAATCATTCTGTAACCCACGCCGATGTGCGTCTGGATGTATTTTTCACCCTTGCTGTTGGCGCACAGCTTTTTGTGCAGTGAAGTCATGAATACGCGCAGGTTTGTGACCTCATCCATACCAGCCCGGGCGCTGCCCCATATGGCGCGAACAATCATATCGTGGGTCAACACCTTGCCCATGTACTGGGCGAGCATTGCCAGAATTTTGTATTCAATGGGCGTCAGATGCACGATTTCCCCATTGACCCGAACTTCCATGGAATCATAATTGATGATCAATCCACCGTTTTTGAACTGCTTCGCGCCCTGATCCATTCCACGCTGAAACTCCATTCGGCGAAGGGATGCGCGGATTCGTGCCATCAGCTCCTCAACGTTGAAGGGCTTCGAGACATAGTCGTCCGCGCCGTGGTTCAATGCCTCGATCTTATCCGTGTCCTCACTCCGGGCGCTGACAACGATGATCGGCACGGTGGATTTCTTCCGTATTTCGTCGATTACCTGTATGCCGTCCGTATCCGGCAGACCAAGATCCAGAAGAATGATGCTCGGAGCTTGCGTCCGCGCCTGTACAATGGCGGATGCACCGTTGTAGGCTGTGAAGACGCCAAACCGCTCCGCCTCCAGAGCCGTTTGAATCAGGCTGCGTATGGCCTTGTCATCCTCAACAATCAGTATGCTGTATTTCTTCATGATGCTGTTCCTCCGATCTGCATATCGGGATTGTTCTCCTTCTGAAGCCGTAGGCAGAATACACATCCATGCGGCACGTTATCCCGAACCGAGATGCTGCCGCCGTGCGCATTGGCGATTGTCCGGCAGAGTGCAAGGCCCAGGCCAATGCCGCGTCTGCCATCGCCATGGACATTGTTGGCCGTATAGAACATTCCGAACAGTTTTTCCTTCTCCGCATCGGGCACGCCCGGCCCCTGATCCGAGACCTCGATGCACGCCTGATGGCCTTCAGAATAGCTTCGCAGGCAGATTTCCGTTCCCGGAGGCGTATACTTCACTGCGTTATCGATCAGGTTGACGATCACCTGAACGATCAGATGCGCATCCATGTGCGCCATCAGGTATTCATCCTCCTGTTCGATCTTCAGACTGCGCCCCTTGAGCCTGCTCTGGGTGTGCGACACGGCCTCCTCAATCACATCGCCAACCATCTCCGGCTGGAGCTTCAGTGCAGCCGCGTCGTTTTCCACGCGCGTCATGGCCAGCAGGTTCTCCACCAGCTCCTCCAGCCACTGGGAATCATGCTCGATGTCATCGTACAGCTGGCGGCGCTTGGTTTTCTCCAGCCTTCCATCCTCGCGGAGCAACAGCTCCGCATTGCCGGAGATGGAGGTCAGCGGTGTGCGCAGATCATGGGAGATCATTCGCAGAAGGTTTGCCTGGAATTCCGCCTGTTCTGCCTCGCGCTGCACCTGATTCTTCGTCCGCGTCAGGCGGATGCGCTCAATGGCCAGCGAGACCACATCCAGCAGCGTCAGCAGCAGATTTCGTTCAAAGGAACCAAGTGTGCCGCCGTCCGCCAGCGAAATGCCCACCACTGCCTGAACCGCATCCTGGCTGCGCGCCGCAAGGTACAGACACTTCGCTCCCGGCAGTGTACCCGTGGTTGCTCCGGCATGCTTGCGGTTCTTGAACACCCACGCGGCCACGGCGCATTCGTCGGGGGTCGTGTAGAACGCCGCATCGTGGGGATCGTCCCGCGCAGGAAAGAACAGGGGATCGCCCAGCGCCTTTCCTGCGGAATAGAGCGTCACGCTCCGCCCCAGCAGCGCAACCAGCTCGCTGCCAAGCTCCTCCAGCAGCTCCCGTTCGTCGGTGATGCGCTGAAACTTCTGACTGGCCCGCAGCAAAATCTCCGTGCGGTGGGCCTTTTCCGCCTCCTGTCTCGCCTGCCGCCGCACCCGCCGCGCCATGCTGCCGGATACGATCGACACCAGCAGCATCAGCAGAAACGCCATGCCATAGCCGGGATCGGATACCCGGAAGGTCAGGTAGGGCTCGGTGAAAAAGTAGTTGTAGGTCAGAACGCTCACCACAGCCATGGCAAGTCCCAGCAGTCGGTTGCCGGTGGTCACTGCCGTCAGCAGTATGCCGAACACATAGAGCGTGATCACAAACGCATCGTTGAAGCCCATGGACTTGCTGACCACGCTCAACGCTGTGGACAGGATGAAGATCAGCAGCGCCAATCCCGCCGAGCGAAGATTCAGCGGTGCATCCTTCACATGCCCCGCGCCGCCAGCGCGATACTTCTTCTCTGTGCCAGCGCCGGGAATGATGTACACGTCGATGTCGGGCGTAAGCTCGTTCAGCCGTTCCACGAAGCTCTTTCTCCGCCCGAAAAGCACGGCGCGGGTGTTGGTGCGGCCCAGCACGATTTTGGTCACGCCGCTGACCTTGGCGTATTCGGCAATCTGCACGGGGACGTCATCCCCATATACGGTGACGATGCGCGCGCCCAGCTGCTCCGCCAGCCGCATGTTTTCCTTCAGCCGCCGGTCGTCCTCGCTGCTCATCCGTTCTGTCTGAGAACCCATCACATACAGTGCGGTGAATCGTCCGTGAAACGCCTCGCACAGCCGCGCAGCCGTGCGGATGACCTTCGGATTGGAGGGCGCGGCGGACAGGCAGATCAGGATGTGCTCGGCAATCGCAGCGCTCGCCTTCGCGGAGGACCTCTGGGCAACGCGATTGACCCGGTCCGCAGTTCTGCGCAGGGCGATCTCCCGCAACGCCGTCAGGTTCTCCACGGTGAAGAAGTTCTCCAGCGCGCGATGGGCCTGCGCGCTGCGGTAGACCTTGCCTGCCTGAAGGCGCGCCAGCAGGTCTGCCGGTTCAATGTCCACCAGCTCAACCTGATCGGCCTCGTCGAAGATGCGATCCGGTACCCGTTCGCGCACCAGCACGCCGGTGATGGATGCAACCAGATCGTTGAGGCTCTCCAGGTGCTGGACATTGACGGTCGTATAGACGTCGATGCCGCTGCGGAGCAGCTCCTTGACGTCCTGAAACCGCTTCTCATGCCGGCTGCCCTCCGCGTTTGTGTGGGCAAGTTCGTCTACAAGAATCAGCTGCGGCGCGCGCTTCAGGGCTGCGTCCAGATCAAAGTCGCGCAAAAGCACGCCCTTGTGCCGGACTTCACGGAGCGGCAGCTGCTCCAGTCCATCGACCAGCGCCATGGTCTCCGGGCGTGTGTGGGGTTCAATGTAGCCGATCACCACGTCCATGCCGCTTCGCTTCGCCGCGTGCGCGGCCTCCAGCATGGCATAGGTCTTGCCCACGCCCGCCGCATAGCCAAAGAAGATCTTCAATTTTCCATGGCTGCGCTCCTGCTTCTGTTCCTGCTCCACCTGCCGCAGCAATGCGTCCGGATCCGGTCTGTGTTCCATGCCGCCCACCTCCTGTTTCATTAACCAGACCAGGGGAGCGCATCGGCGCTCCCCAATCTTGGAATTATTCCTTCAGTATGCCGTCCAGTGCCAGGTTGACCTTCAGCACATTGACGCGCGGCTCGCCGAAAATGCCGAACAGGCGACCGGTGGTGTAGCGCTCGATGATTTCGCGCACCTCGTCCTCCGTCCAGTCGGTATTCGCGGCGATGCGCTTCACCTGATACTCCGCCGCCTCGGGGGAAATCTCGGGATCGAGGCCGGAGCCGGATTCGGTGATCAGCTCCACCGGAACCGGCGCATCGCCCATCTCGGGATGAGCTGCGCGGATGGCCGCCACGCGCTCGGCATAGACCGCATCCTGCTCGTCGCTGGCAGGAGACTTGTTGGAGGCCCAGCTGTAGGCCAGCGGATTGCCGTCCGCATCGGCAAAGCTCTCCGTGTCGATGCGCATTGGCCGTCCCCACAGATGATTCATCTGCGTGAACTGCTGGCCGATGTGCTCGCTTCCGTAATTCACGCCGTCGATCACAATCAGATCGCCGTTGGCCTGCTTGTGGAACAGGGCCTGCGCAAGGCCGGTGGTGACCAGCGGATAGACCACGCCGCACAGCAGCGTCAGCACCAGCACAAAAGCCAGCGCCTTGCCGGATATCTTCAATGCTTTCATCCCCAGTTCCTCCTCTCAGTGCACAAAGCGCGGAAGAAAGACCGCATAGCGAAGGCCGACAATCAGCGCAGAGAGAACCAACAGCATGCCAAAGATCTTTGCTGCGTGCAGGACAGAATGCTTTTTCATCATAATCGTATCCATAATTCTTTCCTCCTTACACAAGTTGAAGCGCGACCAGGATCAGGTCGATCAGCTTGATGAAGATAAACGGCGCGGCCAGTCCGCCCAGGCCATAGACCAGCAGGTTGTGGCTCAGCAGCTTCTTCGCCGGAACCTCGCGGTACTTGACGCCCTTCAGCGCCAGTGGGATCAGCGCGATGATGATCAGCGCGTTGTAGATGATGGCGGAGAGAATCGCGCTCTCCGGGCTGTGCAGCTTCATGATGTTCAGCGCCTGCAGTCCGGGGAAGAGGCCGATGAACATGGCGGGGATGATGGCGAAGTACTTCGCCACATCGTTGGCGATGGAGAAGGTGGTCAGGCTGCCGCGGGTCATCAGCAGCTGCTTGCCGATGCGCACCACGTCGATCAGCTTGGTGGGCGAGGAATCCAGATCCACCATATTGCCGGCCTCCTTGGCTGCCTGCGTGCCGCTGTTCATGGCCACGGCCACATCGGCCTGTGCCAGCGCGGGCGCGTCGTTGGTGCCGTCGCCGGTCATGGCAACCAGATGGCCCTTCTTCTGGAAGTCGCGGATCATTTCCAGCTTGCCCTCCGGCGTCGCCTCGGCCAGGAAGTCGTCCACGCCGGCCTCGGCGGCGATGGCGGCGGCGGTCAGGGGATTGTCGCCGGTAATCATGATGGTCTTGATGCCCATCTTGCGCAGGTCGGCGAACTTCTCCTTCACGCCCTGTTTGATGATGTCCTTGAGTTCAATCACGCCCAGCACCCGCGCGTTCTTGGCCACCACCAGCGGTGTGCCGCCCTTTTCGGCGATGCTGCGCACCAGACGGTCGCAGGCGTCGGGGTAGGTTCCGTACTGGTTCACGACGTAGGCGCGAATCGCCTCCGCCGCGCCCTTGCGGATTTCCACGCCGCCGGGAAGGTTCACGCCGCTCATGCGCGTCTTTGCGGTGAAGGGCACGAACTCGGCGTGCATGTTTTCCATATCCCGTCCGCGCAGGCCGAATTGCTCCTTGGCCAGAACCACGATGGAACGGCCCTCCGGCGTCTCATCTGCCAACGAGGAGACCTGCGCCGCATCGGCCATCTGCTCCGGCGTCACGCCGTCCATGGGATAGAACTTCGACGCCTGACGGTTGCCCAGGGTAATGGTGCCGGTCTTGTCCAGCAGCAGCACGTCTACGTCTCCGGCAGCTTCAATCGCGCGTCCGCTCATGGCCAGCACATTGGCCTGATTCAGGCGACTCATGCCCGCGATGCCGATGGCGGACAGCAGCGCGCCGATGGTGGTCGGGGCCAGGCAGACCAGCAGTGCCACCAGCGCGGTCACGCTGGACGGATTCGCCATGAAGTACTGCCTTGCATCAAAGTCGGAGAAGGCGTACAGCGAGACGGTGACCAGCAGGAAGATGATGGTCAGCGCCACCAGCAGAATCTGAAGCGCGATTTCGTTCGGGGTCTTTTTGCGGGACGAACCCTCGACCATGGCGATCATCTTGTCCAGAAAGCTCTCGCCGGTGTCGCAGGTCACCTTGATCACCAGCCAGTCGGACACCACGGTGGTGCCGCCGGTGACGGCGCTGCGATCTCCGCCGCTTTCGCGGATGACCGGCGCGGATTCGCCGGTGATGGCGCTCTCATCCACGCTGGCCACGCCCTCGATGACCTCGCCGTCGGCAGGAATCTGCTCTCCGGCCTTCACGATCACGATGTCACCCTTCTTCAGCAGCGCCGAAGCGACCTTCGTGATCTTGTCCTTTTCGTTGATAGAAGGAATCTTGTGGGCCTCCACGTCGCGCTTGGCTGCGCGCAGCGCGTCGGCCTGGGCCTTGCCGCGTCCCTCGGCGATGGCCTCGGCGAAGTTAGCGAACAGGCAGGTGAACCACAGTATGACCGCGATGGCCAGGATAAAGCCCGCGCTCAGCCCCGCATCCTTTACGCCGAACAGCGCGCAGACGAACAGGAGGCTCGTCAGGATGGCGGAAACATAGACCAGAAACATCACCGGATTCTTGATCTGCACGCGGGGATCGAGCTTGGCAAACGCATCGCCCACCGCCCGCAGCATCATCTTTTTATCCGAGAGATACGAAGGATTCTTTTTCATAATCGCATCACCCTATCCTTTCCATCAGCCCAGCATCAGGAAGTGCTCGGCAATCGGCCCCAGCGCCAGCGCCGGGAAGAAGCTGAGCGCGCCAATGAGCATTACGATGAAGATCAGCAGGAACACGAACATGCCGTTGCTGGTGGACAGCGTACCGGCGCTCTCTGCGATGTGCTTCTTCTCCACCATGGAGCCTGCGATGGCAAGCGTGGCCAGCAGCGGCACAAAGCGCGCAAAGATCATCACCAGACCGATGGAGACGTTGATAAACGGCGTGTTGGCATTGAAGCCCGCGAAGGCGGATCCATTGTTGCCCGCGCCGGAGGAATATGCATACAGGATTTCGGAGAAGCCGTGGGCGCCTGTGTTGTTCAGACTGGCCACCGTGGACGGCAGCAGGCTCGCAATGCCCGCGCCGATCAGACAGGCGACCGGCGTGGCCAGGCACACCAGCACGGCCATCTTCATCTCCCGCGCCTCGATCTTCTTGCCCAGGTATTCCGGCGTATGGCCCACCATCAGGCCCGCGATGAACACCGTCAGGATCACAAAGCCGATCATGCCGTACAGGCCGCAGCCAACGCCGCCGAACACGACCTCGCCCAGCTCCATCAGCAGCATCGGCACCAGACCGCCCAGGGGCGTGTAGCTGTCGTGCATGGAATTGACCGAGCCGTTGGAAGCAGCCGTCGTCCAGGTCGCCCAGGTGACGGAGGTGGGGATGCCGAAGCGGGTCTCCTTACCCTCCATGTTCACTGCGTTCGCAACCGCGCCATCCTGCGCAAGCTGCGGCGTGCCGGCCTGCTCGGAGACCGCGCAGCAACCCACGGCAATTGCCAGCAGAATGAACATCGCCAGGAAGATTGCCACTCCCTGCTTCTTGTCCTTCACGCCGTAACCGAACGCAAAGCAGCAGGCCACGGGGATCAGAAGCAGCGCCAGCATCTCAAACAGGTTCGAGAGCGGCGTGGGGTTCTCCAGCGGATGCGCGGAGTTCAGTCCATTGTAGCCGCCGCCGTTGGTGCCCAGCTGCTTGATGGAGATCTGGCTGGAGGCGGGGCCCATGGGGATGTAACCCTTCGTGACGGAGACGTCCTTTTCAATGGTCGTGCCGTCAACCAGCACGGCGGAGGAGCCATCCTCCAGCGTCAGCGCGGTATCCGCAGGCAGCGCGACCCTCGTGCCATCCGGAAGTCCCGCTTCGCCGCTCATGAACATGAGCTGCGTGCCCTCCGCAAGGGAGACGTCCTCGCCTTCCGCATTCGTCGCAACCACGTCCTGCGCAAGCGCCGCCCGGTCGCCATCGGAGAGCGTCGCCTCCTGCGTGGCTTCAACGCCCTCCAGCAGCGTGTACTCCACATGGCCCGAGAAGTTCTGAATCACGCCCTGGGAGGTCTGCACCAGAGCAAACACCAGCGCCAGCGGAATCAGCAGGTAGACCACGCCGCGCACCATGTCCGTCCAGAAATTGCCGATGGTGTGCTGCTTTGTGCGGCGCAGGCCGCGAATCAGTGCGAACAGCACCGCCAGTCCCACCGCAGGCGTGACAAAGTTCTGCACGCACAGGCCCAGCATCTGGACGAAGTAGCTCAGCGTCGTCTCTCCGGAATAAGCCTGCCAGTTGGTGTTGGTCATGAAGGATGCAGCCGTGTTGAATCCCAGATGCCAGCTGGTGCCGTGCATTCCCTCCGGATTCAGCGGCAGGATGCCCTGCAGCAGCTGCATCGCCCAAAGGAGCAGGAAGCCGAACAGGTTGAACAGCACGCAAACCAGCGCGTACTTCTTCCAGCCCATGTCCTCGTTTTCATCGATGCACATGATCCGGTAGATGCCCTTCTCCACCGGACGCAGAACGGGCGAGAGAAACACCCGGTCGCCGTTCATGACCTTGTACATGTATTTGCCGAGCGGCCAGCCAAGCGCTATCAGGAGCGCCAGATACAGGCCGTACTGAACCACAGCGTTCATTTACATGTCCTCCCCCTTAAACAGTACATAGATCAGGTAGACCAGCATTGCGATAGAGACAACGCAGGTCAGCCCCAGAAGAATCTGCATACAAGCCTCGCTTTCCGCTGCCGCGCGCATTCGGCGCACATGCAGCCGCTTCACTTCATGCGTCGGAGCGGTACCGGCCCCTCCTCACGAGCGGGATCATTGTAGCGCCAATTCCATTAGAGCGCGCTTAAAGCTGGCTGAAGCGCATAAAGATTTTGCGAATATGGAGAATCTTAACCCTGGAACATCGACAAACACCCTTGAATGATGGAAGCCTGCGCCGCAAGTTGTTTGCAACACAGGCTCTCCGGGGGAAAGACATATGTCTGTATATATTTTTAGGGGATCGCCGTCCGTGATTTTCACGCACCCGATTGGAAATCATCGCACCATCTCACTCCGCGTCATCCGCCAGACGATAGCCCACGCCCACCTCGGTGAGGATATAGCGGGGCCGTGCGGGGCTCTTTTCGATCTTGCGGCGCAGACCTGCCGTCAGCGTGCGCAGCGCCTGGGTGTCCTGACCGTAGTTTGCGCCCCAGAGCTGGCGCAATAGCTCGTTCGTCGTGACCACCTTGCCCTGATTCTTGAACAGGTACAAAAGCAGGTTGTACTCCATGGGCGTCAGGTGAATCTCCTGTTCGTTCAAAAACGCCATGTGTCTCTCCGCGTCCAGCTTCAGCGCACCGGACTGATACACCGTCTTTTCCTTTGCGCCGCCCTGACGGTACATGTGGCGCAGCGCCACCCGGATGCGCGCCAGCAGCTCGTTGGCAGAGAAGGGCTTGGTCAGGTAGTCATCCGCGCCGATGTCCAGCAGCGACACCTTTTCCCGATCCTGATCCCGCGCGGAGACCACGATCACCGGCAGCTCCGACCACGACCGCAGCCGCCGCAGCACCTCCGTGCCGTCCAGGTCGGGCAGGCCCAGATCCAGCAGCATCAGATCCACCGGTTCCACCGCCAGAAGGCGCATGGCCTCCGCGGCGGTGTCCGCCGTGCGGCAGGCGTAGCCATCGCCCTGCAATGCAAAGCAGATGAAGTTGCGGATCTGCGCATCGTCCTCCACCACCAGGATCGTCTCATGCAGATTGTTCATTCT
>CAMBWJ010000046.1 GCA_945871545.1 uncultured Clostridia bacterium
GCTCCGCATGCGCCGCCAGCTCACGGCAGGCAGCTTCGCCGCGCACGTCCTGCCACACGATGGCCGGACAGACCGGCTCCCCGGTCGCAGCGTCCCACACCACGGTGGTCTCGCGCTGGTTGGAGATGGCGATGCAGGCGATGTCTTCGGTGGGAATGTCCTGCGATACCTCCGCGATGATCGCCTCCACATTCCGCCAGATCTCCGCAGCGTCGTGCTCCACGCGCCCTGGCGCGGGATAATACTGCTTGTGCGGCAGCGACGCGCGACGGACGATTGCGCCGCTTGCATCCACCAGAAAGGCCTTGCTGGCCGAGGTGCTCTGGTCGATTGCTACGATGTACTTCATCGGATCAGCTCCTCCACCTTGGCGGCGATGCCGTCGGGGGTCAGGCCGTAGTGTTCAAAAACCTCGTGGTTGGTGCCGCTGTACAGGTACTCGTCCGGCAGACCCAGGATCTTCATCTTCGCGGGCCTGTTCTGGCAGACGACCTCGGCCACCGCCGCGCCCAGTCCGCCGCACACGCTGTGCTCCTCGACGGTCACGATTGCGCCGGTTTCAGCAGCATCCAGCACCGCATCCACGTCCAGCGGCTTGATGGTGTGCATGTCGATCACGCGCGCCTCAATGCCCTTTTCAGCCAGGATTTCCGCCGCCTTCAGGGCCGGGTATACCATCTCGCCGCAGGCGATGATGGCCGCGTCCTTGCCCTCCTTCAGCACATTCGCTTTGCCGATCTCAAAGGGCGCATTCTCGGGGTACACGTCCTCCACCGCGCCGCGGCCCATGCGCACATAGGCGGGCTCCGTGGATGCGACCAGCGCCTTCGTCATGGCGACCGCCTGGTTCGCATCGGCGGGGATGAGCACCTGCAGTCCGGGAACCGCGCGCATGAAGGCCACGTCCTGCACCGCGTGGTGGGTTCCGCCCAGCGCGCCGTAGCTCACGCCGCAGGACACGCCGATGATCTTTACGTTCGTGTGGGAGTAGGCCACATCCACCTTCACCTGCTCGGCGGAGCGGGTGGAATAGAAGCTGGCGGGGCCGCAGACGAAGGGAATCAGGCCCGTGCAGGCGAGGCCCGCCGCGATGCCCACCGCGTCCTGCTCGGCGATGCCGCACTCCACAAACTGCTCGGGCAGTTCCTTCACGAAATCATTGAGGGTCACGCTGCCCCGGCTGTCGGTCGCCAGCGCAAAGATGCGCTTGTCCTCCCTTGCCAGCTCCAGCAGCGTCTCGGTAAATGCCTTTCTTGCAGCCTTCATGCCCAGTCAACCCCCTTCACGCCCAGCGCCTCGTAGGCCTCGGCCAATTGTTCCTCCGTGGGCACGTGGTGGTGCCACTCGGCCTTGTTCTCGGCAAAGGGCAGGCCCTTGCCCTTGATGGTGTGCAGAATCAGGCAATGGGGCTTGCCGCCGTTCTGCACCTTGTCGAAGTAGTCGCAGAGCGCCTGCATGTCGTTGCCGTCGAGCTCGGTCACGTCCCAGCCGAAGGCCGACCACTTGGCCGCGAAGTCCTCCAGCGCCATGACCTCCTCGGTGGTGCCGCTGATCTGCAGGCCGTTGCGGTCGATGAGGGCAAAGAGGTTGTCCAGCTTGTAGTTCGCGCCGGCCATTGCGGCCTCCCACACGCTGCCCTCGGCCTGTTCGCCGTCGCCCATGACCACGAACACGCGGCTGTCCCTGCCCTGACGGCGCTCGCCGATGGCCATGCCCACGCCAACCGGCAGGCCATGCCCCAGCGCGCCGGTGGACATCTCCACGCCGGGAACCTTGTTGTTGGGGTGTCCGATCAGCGGACTTCCCGCGCAGGAGAAGGTCCTGAGTTGCTCCTTCGGGAAGTAGCCCTTGTCCGCCAGAATTGCCCAGTAGCCCTCCACGGAGTGGCCCTTGCTGAGCAGGAAGTGGTCATTTTCGTTCATCACATGATAGAACAGGCAGGTGAGCGCGTCCAGGCAGCTCATTGCGCCGCCGGTGTGACCGGTCTTTGCGCGGGTGATCATCGTGACCGCATCCGCGCGGCGCTCGTTTGCGATTCTTTGAAGTTTGCTTGCATCCATATGTATTTCCTCCCGAATGCTTACTTGGAGCGGGCAGCCAGCGCCGCCTTCTTTTGCAGATCCTTCTGCACCAGGTCGATGACGACGGCGACGATGATCACGATGCCCTTGATGACCATCTGCCAGAAGGAGGACACGCCCATCATAATCATGCCGTCGTTGAGCACGTTGATGACCAGGATGCCCACGATGGTGCCGCCGATGGTTCCCAGGCCGCCGGACATGGAGGTGCCGCCCAGAACGACGGAGGCGATGGCGTTCATCTCCCAGGATTCGCCGGTGGCGGGATGGGCCGCGCGCAGCTGGCTGGTCATGATGATGCCGGACAGCGCCGCGCAGAACGCGGAGAACACGTACACGAACAGCTTGACCTTGCGAATCTTGATGCCGGAGAGGGTGGCGGCGCGCTCGTTGCCGCCGACAGCGTAGATCTGGTTGCCCAGCGGGGTCTTCTTCATGATGAAGGCGGCGATGGCGGCCATCACCAGGAAAATCACGATGGAGTAAGGCACCTGAATGCCCGGAATGGTGCCGGAGCCGATCTTGTCAAATCCCAGGTTGCCCTTGGCAGCGTCGCCGAAGAGGTTCGGGAAGGTCGCGCCGCCGTTGCGCAGCATGGCCGCGCCGCGGCAGATGTACATGGTTCCCAGGGTTGCGATGAAGGCGGGCACGTTCATCCGGGCGATCAGGAAGCCGGAGAACAGGCCGATGATGATGGCCAGCACGAACACGATCAGAAGGATCAGCGGCACGTTGGGGTAGATCGTTCCGGCCACGCCCGGCAGGCGTATGCCCTCAATCATCAATCCGCCTGCGATCATGCCGGAGAGTCCGGCGACCGCGCCCACGGACAGGTCGATGCCGCCGGTGATGATGACCAGGGTCATGCCCAGCGCCAGCAGGCCGTAGATGGAGGAGTGCTTCACCATCAGAACGATGCTGCTCCACTCGGTGAAGTTGGGGGCCTTGAAGCTGAAGAAGATCAGCAGGATAAACAGGGCGATGAAGGTTCTGGCCTTCAGAAGCAGCATGCCGATGGAACTGCCGCCCGCCTTCTTTTTCTGTACCGCATTGCTCATTATGTTGCGCTCCCTTCCGTTTTTGCCGCTTTACCGGTGTGCAGATTGGCTGCGGACGCGATGACCAGCGCGTCCTCGGTGATCTCGTCGCCCGTGAGGTCGGCGGTCAGCTTGCCGTTGGACATGACCAGCACGCGGTCGCACACGGAGATGATTTCCTTCAATTCGCTGCCCACGAAGATCACGCCGTTGCCCTGTGCGGCGAACTGGCGCATCAGGATGAAGATGTCGGTCTTTGCGCCCACGTCAATGCCGCGGGAGGGCTCGTCCATCATGAAGATCTTCGCGTTGGCCATGACGCACTTGCCGATGACCACCTTCTGCTGGTTGCCGCCGGAGAGGCTGGTGATTAGGTGCTTCACGTCCGCCACCTTCACCTGCATGTCCTTGACGGTCTTTTTCACGGCCTCCCTGCACTGGCCCTTGTTGATCACGCCGTTCTTGGTAAACTGCGGAATGCTGGTCAGAAGCAGGTTGTCGGAGATGGACATGGTCTGCACCAGACCGTCCTTCTGACGGTCCTCGGGCACCAGCACCATGCCCCGGGCAATCTGATCGGTGACGTTGGGCTTGGTGATGGTCTCGCCCTCGATGACAATGGTGCCGCTGGATTCGGGGTGCAGGCCCATCAGGCTCTCCACCAGCTCCGTGCGGCCCGCGCCCATCAGGCCGTAGATGCCCAGTACCTCGCCCTGATGCAGCGTGAAGGAGACGTGGTCGACGGTGTAGCCGCCGCCCAGGCGGGGCAAGCAGTAGTCCCTGACCTGCATCAGTTCCTTCTTTTCGCCCGCATAGGGAAGCTTTTCGATGGTCAGGTTGGAGTGGCCCACCATCTTCTCCACGATCCAGCTCACGGAGATGTCCTTGACCTCGGCGTTGGCCACCCATTTGCCGTCGCGCAGGATGGTGACGTAGTCGCCGATGCGGATGATCTCCTCCAGGCGGTGGGAGATGTAGATGATGGCGATGCCGCGCTTCTTCAGATCCTCGATCAGCGTGAACAGCACCTCGACCTCGGCGTTGGACAGCGAGGAGGTGGGCTCGTCCATGATGAGCACCTTCAACTGGTCGTGCAGCATGGTCTTGGCGATCTCCACGATCTGCTGCTGACCTACGCGCAGGTTGAGCATGATGTCGTTGGGGTCGATGCCCGGCTGCAGGGTGTCCAGAATCTCGCTGGCGCGGCGAATCTGGGTCCTGCGGTCGATCATGCCGTGCTTCTTCAGTTCCTTTCCGGCGAACATGTTGTCGGCAACCTTCATCTCCGGGAACAGGTTCAGCTCCTGGTGGATGATGCCCACGCCCGCCGCGCTGGCCTCGCGGGTGTTCTGGAACTTCACTTCCTTGCCGTCCAGCAGAATCTTGCCGCTGGTGGGCTTTTCGATTCCGGCCAGGATCTTCATCAGCGTGGACTTGCCCGCGCCGTTCTCGCCGATGAGCACGTTCACCTTGCCGGGATAGATGTCAAAGCTGACCTCATTCAGGGCCAGTGTGCCGGGGTACTGCTTGGAGACCCCGACGGCCTGCATTACGGCTTGCTGCATACGATCAACCTCCCGCCACGTTCATTTCAACGGGGATGACCACCAGATTGTCCAGACCCGGCGCAGTCATGGCCACGCAGCCATAGACGCTCAGCTCCTTGCCCACCAGATCCTCGGGAGCATAGTTTGCAAAGATGCTCTCCTTGACCTTGTTGTTGAAGGCGGTGCTCAGGTCGGCGAACTCCACCTGGTTGGCGAAGTCGTCCAGCTTCAGGAAGGCCACGCCGTCGCGGATGGCGTTCTTGACGTTGGTGGAGAACACCTTGCCGAAGTGCACCTTGCAGTCGGCAACGCCGTCGTAGGGCGCGAGATCCAGCACCAGCTGCACCTTGTTGGCGGACTCCGCGTTGGCCAGCTCCAGCACCTTGCCCTCGGCCTTCACACAGAAGCCCCAGGCGCTGGTCTCGTTGGCGCGATAGCCGTAGCTTGCGCCGGCCGCGCCCAGATCCGCCGTGGTGTCGGCGATCAGCGTGGGCATCTCCACCGCGCGCTCCTTCACCGTGGGCACGATCTTCTCGTCCCAGTTGTCCGCGCAGTACTGCTCGGCGATGCTGAGCTGCTCCACCGCGACCTCGTTGCCGTCGGCGTCGATCACCGTCTCCACGACGGGATCGGGGATGATGGTCACGCGACAGGTCAGTGCGATCAGAACCACGAGCACCACCGCCGCAGCCAGCTTGAATACATTGATCTTCCTATTCTTCATAAAACGATACTCCCCCGTGGTATTCTTGTACAAAAAGAGGGGCGGCCGCGGCTGAACCGCGTGCCGCCCCTGCTGCATGCTCGGAAATTAGCCGACCAGAGCGAAGTTGTCCAGAGTGCCGGCGTTCTCGGCAGTGATGAGGACGCAATCCATCAGCTGCTTCTCCTCCAGGCCGGTGGAGCCGGTCTTGATGTACTGATCCGCCTGAACGACAGCCTGCTCCGCGATGTAGGCGATGGGCTGCAGGCCGGTGGCCTTGATCTCGCCGCGCAGGATGGAGTCGCGCACGTCGTTGGAGCCGTCGAAGCCGCAGACCACAACGTCGGTCATGCCGGCCTTCAGGCAGGCCTCGATGACGCCCATGGCCATGGTGTCGTTGCCGCAAATGACGCCCTTGATGTTCTCAGCGCCCTGCGCCTGGATGATGGACTCCATCTTCTCATAGGCCTCGGTCTGCTCCCAGTTGGCGGTCTGCTGCTCGATCATGACCAGGCCCTCGTACTGGTCGATCACGTCGTGGAAGCCCTGGGAACGCACGCCGGCGTTGGTATCGGACTCCTTGCCCAGCATCTCAACGTAGTTGCCTTCCTCGCCCATGCACTCGACGAAGTACTCGGCGACCAGGGAAGCGCCCTGATAGTTGTTGGAAACCATCTGCGCAACGGCGTCGCCGGTGGAGTTGATCTCGCGGTCAACCAGGAAGGTGGGGATGCCGGCAGCCTTGGCGGCCTGCACCGGAGCGATGGTGGCGTCCGCGCCTGCGTTGTCGCAGATGATCGCGGCGGCCTTGCGGGCGATGGCGGTGTCGAAGGCCTCGGCCTGCTTGGTCACGTCGTCGTCGTGCTGGATGACCAGGTAGTCATAGCCGAGCTCCTCAGCCTTGGCGGAAGCCGCGTCGGCAACGGTCTTGAAGTAGGGATTGGCATGGCTGGGGGTGATGATGACGATGAGGGGCTTCTCCTCCGCCAGTGCGCTGCACATGGTCAGCACCAACAGCAGGGAAAGAACGAGAGCAATGATCTTCTTCATGGGGGTACCTCCTTCAAAATAGTCCTATTTCTCAGCGCCCGAAGCGCCCGAAAACAAAACGATGCGATGCATCCTAATCTTATATTTACCTTGTCGGCAAATTATTCCAGATATAGATATGCATTCTCCCTCTTTCGATGAATTTATTATACATGCCAGCAAACTAAATTGATATAAATTATTTAGCAAACATTGACTAAATTCACTAAATTCCGTATAATGAATTCATCTTCAGACAAAGGAGGCGTTAAATGTGGCCATCACAGCCAAGGAGCTGGCGAAAAAACTGAATCTGTCGGAGGCGGCGGTCTCGCTGGCGCTGAACAACATGCCCGGCGTGAGCACCCAGACCCGGAAGCGCGTGTGGGACGCCGCGCAGGAGCTGGGCTACGATTTTTCCCGGCGCGCACTTCCCCACATGGAATTCAAGGGCACCATTTGCCTGGTGATCTACAAAAAGAGCGGCGCGGTGGTCGCCGACACGCCCTTCTTCTCCTCGCTGACCGAGGGCGTGCTCATCGGCTGCAAGCGATGCGGCTACGAACTGGTCATCCGCCACCTGTACGAGGACGAGAACCTGGAGAAGCAGCTGTATCTGCTGGAATCGGCCAAGTTTGCGGGCCTGATTGTGCTCGCCACGGAGATGAACCTGAGCTCCATGCGGCCCTTCGCCCAGCTCAAGACGCCGCTGGTCATCCTGGACTCCTACTTCGACACCCTTCCCTACGACTGCGTGCTCATCAACAACATTCAGGGCGCGTTCATCGCCACGGACTACATCATCAACAAGCGCAAGCAGCAGCCGGGCTACATGCACTCGGCCTACTCCATCTCCAACTTTGAGGAACGCGCGGACGGCTTCTACAAGGCGATCCGCTTTAACGGCATGTCCACCTCCAAGTGCATCGTGCACCACCTGACCCCCTCGCAGGAGGGGGCGTGCGCGGACATGCGCGCGCTGATCGAGTCCGGCGAGGAACTGGCTCCCTGCTACTTTGCCGACAACGATTACATCGCCGTGGGCGCGATCACCGCGCTGAAGGAGGCAGGCTACCGCATCCCGGAGGACATCGCCGTGATCGGCTTCGACGATCTGCCGCTGTGCGAATATCTCTCTCCCCCGCTGACCACCATCCACGTGCCCAAGCAGTATCTGGGCGAGACCGCCGCGCGGCGCATGGCGCAGATCATCGAGACCAGATCCCACACGCCGGTCAAGACGGAGGTCAGCACCACGCTCGTCAAGCGCAAGAGCGTATGAAACCCGCCGGTTCGAGATCCGAACAGAACAGGGGCTGTGAAAGAACGACAAAGCATTCCTTCACAGCCCCTGTTTTCAGATTATGCCGTGGTGTGCGGCGCAACCTTGATCCATGCGGCGCCGTCGTCCTGATCGCCGCAAACGATGGCGTTGCCGATTTCCAGGGACGCCGCCATGGCCATATGTTCCTCGTTCAGCGACAGGCCACGCGCCATCACCTCGATGTCATCCGGGGCAGCGGTTCCGGAGGCAGCATCGACGGCGAGCGGGCAGACATCCGAATCCCGGCGCTCAGCCGGAACGTCCTGCGATTTGAGCGGCAGCACTGATTCCCGATCCGTGCGGGCCTTCCCGGGAGAGCCTGCCGCAGCGCGCACGCCTCCAGCGAGCGTCCGGCTCCTCTACACAAGCCGCATGGCCAGCGACATCATGCAGCCGCCCGCCGCACCGGCGGCCAAGACCTGCGGCAGATTCTCCGGCGTGATTCCTCCGATGGCATAGACCGGCAGGCGAACCGCGCCGCAAACCTCCTCGAGAAACGCAAGTCCCCGCCCCGGCAGGCCCTTCTTGCAGTCCGTGTCGAAGATGTGCCCCGCCGTCAGGCAGGTCGCGCCCGCATTCTGCGCAGCCAGCGCCTCTGCGACGGAGTGTACCGATGTGCCGATGTGCGCAAAGCCCGTCAGTGCACCCTGCTTTTCCAGCAGCAGCGGCAGCGGCAGATGAATGCTCGAACAGTTCAGTCGCCGCGCCGCATCCGCATGGCTGTGGAGGATGCATTTCTTCCGCCTCTTCCCGCAGATTTCCAGCACCTGCCGTGCCAGTTCTTCATATTCCGCCTCCGTCAGATCCTTCTCCCGGAGCAGAATTGCATCCACATCCGTCTCCGCCAGATGCGCGATCTGCTCCAGAAAGTCCCGCGTGCAGAGCCGCCGGTTGGTGACGGCGATCATCCCGCTATACATAGATGTACTCATTCAGCACCGGCTGAAGCCCCTGATCCTTGATTGCATTGTAGATCGCCTCCAGGCTGCGGTTGTCCGCGATCTCAAACTGCTCGTCGCCGCTCTCGGACGCACTGTCCTTGCCCGTGTACTTCTCCTCGTGGTCGCCGATGCCCGTGCTCACGCCGGCGGAGATCTTCGTCGCCGCGAAGTGGGTGATGTGATCCCGGAAGCCTGCCCTCTCCCTGGAGGAAACCGTGATGCCCGCATAGGGGAGGAAGATCCGGTAGGCGCAGAGAATCTGACACAGCTGGGTCTCGTGAACGTCCTTCGGATTGATTTTGTCGTTGTTGATGATCGGCCGCAGTCTCGGACAGGACAGCGACATCTCCGCGTGGGGGTACTTGCGCTGCAGATAGTACACATGCAGGCCCGTCGCCAGCGCATCCTTCCTGAAATCGTCCAGACCGAGCAGCGCAGAGAAGCCCACGCCCCGCATGCCGCCCATGATGGCGCGCTCCTGGGCGTCGAAGCGGTAGGGCCATACGCGCTTGTGCCCCATCAGGTGCAGCGTCTCATACTTGTCCGGGTTGTAGGTCTCCTGGAACACCGTGATGTAATCGGCCCCGCATTCGTGGAGATAGCGGTACTCGTCCGTGTTCACCGGATAGATCTCCAGGCCCACGTTCCGGAAGTACTTCCTCGCCAGCTTGCAGGCCTCGCCGATGTACTCCACGTCGCTCATCCTCCGGCTCTCCCCCGTCAGCATCAGGATTTCCTCGATGCCGGAGTCCGCAATAACCTTCATCTCGTGCTCAATCTCCTCCATCGTCAGCTTCTTGCGGTGGATGTGATTGTAGCAGTTGAACCCGCAGTAGACGCAGTAATTCTCGCAGTAATTGGCGATGTACAG
>CAMBWJ010000047.1 GCA_945871545.1 uncultured Clostridia bacterium
GCATGGAATCGTAGTACAGGCTGCACACCGGCGCGCGCCAGTCGTGCACCAGCAGATGACCCTTCTCATCCTCCAGGCTGTACAGGCCGATGACGATCTTCTCCAGCTCCGTCTCGCCCTGCTCCACGAAGTCTACCCGGGCGAAGAAGGGGTTCATCAGCATCCGGCGGTAGCGCTCGGCCAGGCCCCTGGTGAACTCCCGGCGCGCGGCGAAGCGGTCCACCTCCACGGACAGCTGCTCCAGATCCTGCACTGAGAGCTGGGTCGGGCGCACGCGCAGCTCCTCCCACGCGTCGGCGATGATCGCCTGGATGGACTCCAGGTGGCTGCCCGACATTTTGTCCGCCTGCTCGATGAGCGCCAGCATCAGCTGCTGCACCCGCGCGGTGTATTCCTGTTCCTGGCGGAAATCCTTCAGCTCTTCCATATCTTACCTCCTGACCGGCGCAGCAAAGCCCTGTTTTGCGCCCAGCGGTATTCCATTATACCACGTGGCGAAAAAAAAAGAAAGATGCCGTGCGGGGAACCTGCGGACGCGGCGCTGCGTCAAAATATGGAAAAGCCGCATTCAACTACGGGTTGATTTACTTTTGGCGGCGCTTCCCGCATAATGGAAGCAGAGAAACAATCAGGAGGGTACGATAAATGAACGCATTCTTATCCATTCTCGTGTGCATCGCCATGCTGTTCAGCGGCGGCGCGGCGCTCCCGGCCCAGCCGGAGACCGCCACCGTGCGGACGCTGCGCAACCTGAGCGTCACCACCGACGCGGGCAGCGTGACGCTGGCCCCGGAGCTGCGCCTGACCACCGCCATCGGCAGCGAACAGGCAATCGCGCAATTCGAGGTCGTGAGCGGCGACGACGTGCTCTTGCCCATGGCGGGCGAACTGACCAACGACGGCGTGCGCTTCCGCCTGTGCGACGGCGGCAGCGTGTACAGCCTGTCCAGCGACGCGCTGCTGGAGCTGATGGGATCAGACGCGCCGTCCGACACGCTGATGGTCGACTATCTGAACAGCTACAGCGCCCTGCTGAGCCGCACGATGGGCGACGCTTCCTTCCAGCAGGAGCTCAGCCGGACGATGATCGAGCTGCTCGTGTCCGCCTGCGGCGGCGAAACGGAGCAGGTGACGCTGGAAATCAACGGCGCGGAGGTTCCCGCACAGCGCGCGCAGCTGGAGCTCACCCCCGAGGCGGCGCTGGATCTGCTGGACGGACTCGCCAGCTGCGGCGTGACGGAGGTCGAGGACATGCTGAACAGCTACATGCTGCTGCTTGCCTCCGCAATGGGCGAGGATTACGCCAGCCTGAGCGACCTCACCGCCGATCTGCGCGCACAGCTCGCCGAGGAGGGCATGGCGGACGAGTTCTCCTTCCCCGTGGAGCTGACCTGGACGACGGAGGGCCCGGCGCACGCCGAAATCGCGATGGACTTCAACGTGGACGAAACCAGCGCCATGCAGCTTGCTGTCACCAGCACCTCCACCGACGAAAGAACCGACATGGACATGACCCTGAGCTTCGCCATGGACGACGGCATGGGCAACACCAACCAGATGGATTTCCACATGACCGAGCAGGTGGACGGCCCGCTCAACGCGCCGGAGAACGTGGAGCTGCACCTCGTCGCCTCCTCGCAGAACGACTGGAAGAGCGAATATTCGGAGGAAGGCGTGGAGGCCGTGGTGCACAGCTACGTGTCCAGCAGTGCCATGAACCTTGCGCTGGACGTGAACGCCGCCGTTGTGGACGGCCTGGAGCGCGCAACCATCGATCTCACCGCCTCCCAGAACAGCAGCTACGACTACGACGGGAACGTGAGCACCGACGAGAGCGGCATCAGCGCGCACATCAGCTCCGACGACCGCAGCGAGGATGACGGCAGCGTAACCACCGCCGTGGCGATGGACATTGCTGTCGACGGCGAAAATATGCAGGTTTCCTGGGAGCTGAACCGCGCGGAGGGCATGCCCGTTCCCAGCTTCGATGAAAGCAAGACCGTCGATCTGGAGGAGGTTCTCAGCGAGGACGAGGGCAGCGCCGCTTCCATCGCGCTGATGTCCGACGTGCTCAAGCTGAGTTCGGACGCGACCGCCCTGTGCGCGGACGAGAGCGTGCTTGCGATGCTGGAGCTGCTGGGCATCGACCCGGATGCGGTGCTGGACGACGGGATCGTGTATGAGGAAGACGACTACGAGGGCGACGATACCGCCACCGTGTACAGCATGGACGAGGCCGCCCAGATCTACGCGGGCGCGCTGCCCGCATTCACCGTGCCTGAGGATCTGGAGCTGGATTACATCGACGTGTCCGATTCCTACCTGGACGCATCCTTCGGCTCCGCCGACGGCGAGCGGAGCATCGACCTGAGCTGCTTCGATTACGGCTATTCCCACGGCGAATTCTACGTCCTGGAGGACGGGGCGCTGGTTCCCGCGGGCGCAGTCGTCAACATCAGCGCTCTGGATGAGGAAAACACCGTGTTCAGCGCGGACGTGGGCGTGCCGACCGGCATGTGCTCCTTCTACTTCTACGGCTTTGCGCGGGAGGAGGTCGAGGCCTTCCTCACCACCCTGCAATTCTGACAGACAAACGCACAGCGGAGCGGTTCCATTGGGAATCGCTCCGCTGTGTTGTATCTGTTCGGCTTTCTTCCTCATATCTGACCGGCACAAGGCTGCGCCCACTCCGCAGAACAAGCTGCGCTGTGTCCATCAACCGCGCACCGCCGTCGGAAAGCTGTCAGGACCGGTTCATCAGACCGTATCGCTGTCTCGATACGTCATATCGGCACCGCCGATCCGCACCGTATCGCCGGACGGATGCACCGCATCGGCATCAGACCGCCGCACCGTTTTGCCGGGTTGATATGCCGCATCAACATCGTCGTTCCGTACAGTTTTGCCGGGTTGATGCGCCGTATCAACATCGTCGTTCCGCACCGTGTCGCCGGGTTGATATGCAGTATAGGCACCACCTATCCGCACCGTGTCGCCGGACAGATGCACCGCATCGGCATCAGACCGCCGCACCGTTTCGCCGGATTGATGCGCCATATCAACATCGTCGTTCCGCACCGTTTTGCCGGGTTGATGCGCAGTATTGGCACCGCCTATCCGCACCGTGTCGCCGGACGGATGCACCGCATCGGCATCAGACCGCCGCACCGTGTCGCCGGGCTTGTACGCCGCATCAACATCGTCGATCCGCACCGTATCGCCGGGTTGATACGCCGCATCAACATCGTCGATCCGCACCGTGTCGCCGGGCTTGTACGCCGCATCAACATCGTCGTTCCGCACCGTATCGCCGGGCTTGTACGCCGCATCGGCATCGTCTATCCGCACCGTATCGCCGGGCTTGTACGCCGCATCGGCATCGCCTATCCGCACCGTGTCGCCGGGTTGATCGGGATCAAAGCCGCGCAAATCCGGCGGCGGGCCATAGACGGTGCCCATCTTGCGGATATCCCAGATAGGCTCGTAGGCGCCCTCGCCGCGCCGTGTTCCGCAAAAGCCGCAATATTTGTCCCCCTTTCCAAGCGGTGCGTTGCAGTTGCTGCACCGATTCCGGGAGATTCCTTTGGGATCGCCTCTCCTGGTATGATTCAGCATATTGAATCACTCCCCTCCGACAAAAGATTTCTGAAACAAAGCAGGGGCTGATCCCTGTCGTAATCCCATGTGTGAGCCGCGTCTCCGCGGCAATACCTGCGGTCGGCGCATCCGCGGCACATTTCACAATCCTGCGTGCGGTCGCGCCGGAATTCCCGAAAGCGATTCTCCCATACGTCCACAAAGCTGTCTGCATGGATGTTTCCCTGCACCAGCTCCGGCCGCCGTTCAATGTCCAGGCAGGAGTAAATGTCTCCGTTGCACAGGATGCTCGCGACGAAGATGCCAGAGCCGCAGATGAAATAGTGGTCACGCACAGTTCGCTCATATTCCTCCGTCAGATAGTGTGAACAGCCGTAGGTGACATCCATGCGCACCCGCGCATCGTATCTCTTCTCGCGAATGAACCGCAGCAGCTGCCGCAGCTGTTCCGGCTCCAGCAGCAGATCCCCGTGCTGAAGCGCACGGCCGATGGGCTCCAGATTGATCACCCGCCACGAATCCACGCCGAGATCCTGCACAAATTCAAACATCTGCTCCAGCTGGTGCAGGTTTTTCTGATGCACGACGGTGGTGACCTGGGCAATCACCCTGCCGGATGAGGCGTTCAGCAGGTTTCTGATGCCCTGGATGCTCTTATCAAAGGAGCCCGCCCGGTTTCTGAACCAGTCGTGGGTATCCCGCAGACCGTCCAGGCTGACGGACAGCGAGTTCATGCCGCAGGCGACCAGCCTTTCCGCGACGGACGCATCGATCAGCATGCCGTTTGTGGTCATGCCGCAGGAAAAGCCGCGCTTCTTCGCATGTGCAGCGATTTCAAAAAAATCCGGGTGCAGCAGGGGTTCGCCGCCGGTCAGGCAGATCATGATGCCCTGCGCAGGATAGCGCTCCGCCACCTCGTCCATGACCCGCTTTGCATCCTCCGCATCCAGAAAGCGGCTGTTCTGCGGGCAGGCGTTGCTCCCGCAGTGCAGGCAGGAGAGATTGCACGCGTCGGTCAGCTCCAGAAACAGATACCGCAGCCGGGGATGCGCGTACAGCCCCTCCCTGTATTCCGCAAGGCGGTTCATATCCCGCTGCTTGATGGGATTCGGCATTTTTGCACCTTCAATAAATTTTAGTTTGCCTTAAGTATAGCAAATCGGGCAAAAATTGTAAAGGGCATTCTCCCGGAGGCGTTCCGTGCGGCCGGCCCCCCGATAAACGCACAGCGGAGCGATTCCAACCGGAATCGCTCCGCTTCACTCTGTGCCGGTCATGCTCAGTCCAGCTCAGCCTCCGCCGCGCCGATGCGCGCAGCCAGATCCTCGCAGAAGGGCTCCAGCTCCCGCACGCGCTCCTCGCTTGGCAGGGCCAGGAAGTCCTTGATGGGCGCGATCAGCTCCGCCGCCGCGCTGCCCGTCTTCTCCCCCGCCTCCGTCACCCTGCGCTGACGCAGGTACTTGGTGATCACGTCGCAGGCCCGGGCCAGCTCCGCATCGCCGCTGCGCTGGGCCTCGTCCACCAGCTGGACGCAGGACGCGTTCAGGTCGCTGCGACTGCGATGGTTCACCTGGGGCGCGTCGCACATCACGCCCTCGCCGTTGAGCTTCTCCACCAGCGCGCGCACGTAGTCCGGACGGCTCTTGATGACGGCGCGGTACTTGTTCTGGTAGCGCAGCATCAGGCTGTGGTCGCCGCCGGAGAGCTTCTGCAGGCAGCTGCGCACGCTCTGCCCTGCGGCGCGGGCGGTGAGCACCTGCTCCATCAGCCAGTCCACCTCCTCCTGGGTGAAGGGCACGAAGCGGGCGGCGTGGGGGTGTCCGTCCTCCCGATTGCGCACCTGGGCGTAATAGTAGTTGCGAATGCTGTTGGGCCGGCGGCCCGTGGCCTGTGCGATCTGCTCAAATACGGCCTTCAAAGGCAGGCCCTGCTGCTGTGCTTCGTCGGCGGTCTCCCACAGGAGCTGGTTTTCGCGCTCGCTCCACCCCGTCCTTCTTCCCGTTTTGGAAATTGCCTGCTCCATTTTCGCATCCTCCAAAAGCGTCGTTGATTAAGAGTATGCACTTCATGTTCCATAAATATACCCCGCGCGCATATTTCAAAAGTTTTTCACAACTTGCCCGCCCACGGCTTCCCCGAAAACTAACCCTGCCGCGCTTGACTTCTATGCGGCCTTACATATAATTTATTATGAATATGTATCTTCAACCGGGAGGCAAACCATGGAAAAGATCACCAGCTTCACCATCGACCATCTCCGCCTGCAAACCGGGCTCTACGTCTCCCGGGTGGACTGCGCAGGGCAGGAGAAAATCACCACCTTCGACATCCGCATGACCCGCCCCAACACCGAGCCGGTGATGGACACCGCCGCCGTGCACGCCATCGAGCACCTGGGTGCAACTTACCTTCGCAACGATCCCCAGTGGAAGGATCGCGTGCTGTACTTCGGCCCCATGGGCTGCCGCACGGGCTTCTATCTGCTGCTGGCGGGCGAATACAAGAGCGCAGACATCCTGCCGCTGGTGGACGGCATGTTCCGCTTCATCGCAGGCTACGAGGGCGAGATCCCCGGCGCGTCCGCGAAGGACTGCGGCAACTACCTGGACATGAACCTGTCCATGGCGCGCTACCACGCCGAAAAGTACATCCGCGAGGTGCTCGACCATCCCGCGCAGGATCGCCTGATCTATCCCGACTGACACCAAGGAGGCATTGTCATGTTCTACAATTCCGAAGATATGGAGTGCCGCGCCGCACTGGACGCGGCCGCCCGCGTGTGCGCGGCTGCGCGCACCGCACCCAAGGCCCGCGGCATCGACAACATCCACACCGCCGTGCTCACCGACGCGGACAAGGACGCCGTGGCCGAGACCATGGAGCGCATGGGCAATGCCCTGGGCGCCGACTTCTTCCTGCGCGACGCGGGCAACGTGCGCACCGCCAACGCACTGGTGCTGATCGGCATCGAGGAGGGTCAGCGCGGCCTGGGCGAGATCTGCGGCTACTGCCACTTCAGGGACTGCGCCGCATGCCGCGAAAACAACGGCGTGTGCGCCTACGATCCCATCGACGTGGGCATCGCCCTGGGCAGCGCCGCCGCCACCGCAGCCGATCTGCGCATGGACAGCCGCGTGCTGTTCTCCGCCGGGCGCGCCGCGAAGGAAATGGGCCTGCTGGGCGAGAACGTGGGCCAGGTGTTCGGCCTGCCGCTGTCCGTCAGCGGAAAGTCGCCCTTCTTCGACCGCAAGCGCAAGGCCTGACGGTTCACCAACTCCAACGGCGGCGGGCGATTGCGCGCTGCTATTTGCATGTCTGCGCACTCAACTGCGCCCTGCAACAGAAAGGGACGAAATATCATGAACAAACCCACGCTGGTCATCATGGCTGCCGGACTGGGCAGCCGGTTCGGTGGCTGCAAGCAGATCACTCCGGTGGATGATCGCGGCCACGTCATCATCGATTACTCCATCTACGACGCGCTGCGCGCGGGCTTCGGCCGCATCGTGTGCGTCATCAAGCCGGAGATGGAGGCCGACTTCCGCGCCGCCATCGGCGACCGCATCGCGCAGCACGCCGAGCTGGTGTACGCCTATCAGACCCTGGACCGCCTGCCGGAAGGCTTTGCCGTGCCGGAGGGGCGCGTAAAGCCCTGGGGCACCGCCCACGCCGTGCTCTGCGCCGCCGACGCCATCGAGGGCGACTTCGCCGCCATCAACGCCGACGACTACTACGGCCCCGGCGCGTTCCGGCTGGCCTGCGACTTCCTCACCTCCCCCCACGACCCCTGCGATCACGCCATGGTGGGCTACCGCATCGAGAACACGCTGACCGAGAACGGCTACGTGTCCCGGGGCGTTTGCAGCGTGGACGAGAGCGGCATGCTGCGCTCCATCGACGAGCGCCTGCGCATCGAGCCCCGCGAGGGCGGCGCGGCTTTCACCGAGGACGGCGAGAACTATACCTTCATCCCCGCGGGCACGAAGGTTTCCATGAACCTGTGGGCCTTCAACCACGGCATTCTGGACGAGATGAAGCGGCGCTTCGAGCAGTTTTTGCGCACCAGCGCCGTGGAGAACCCGCTGAAGGCGGAGTTCTACCTGCCCAGCGTGCCGGATGCGCTGATCCGCGAGGGCAGGGCCCGCGTGCGCGTGCTGGAGACCGGCGAGCGCTGGTACGGCGTGACCTACCGCGAGGATCTGGAGAAGGTGCAGGCGGCCATGGCCGAAATGCGGCAAAATAACGTCTACCCCGAAAAGCTCTGGTAAGCTTTGGCAGAAATCGGAACTTTTTTCCGGCGTCTGCGTCCAAGCTGCGTATCCTGACAAATTGAAACGGAGAGAATAATATGAAGAAAATTCTTGCATCCATCCTCGCTGCGGCGCTCGCGCTCTGTGGCGCAGCCGTGGCTGAAGCTGAAATGGAACCCCTCGTCCAGAACATCAGCGCGGGCGGCGTCGCAGCCGTCGGTACGGATGGCGAGCTGTACTTCTCCCTGAACGGCCTGCAGCGTTTGAACGCCGAGGGCGGCGTGGAGACCCTGTTCGAGGGCGAGGTCAGCCGCCTGCAGTACGTGGACGGCGCGCTTTACTTCGTGGGCAGCGAGACTGCGGGCGAGTACGGCGACGAGGCACTGGAGACCCCCTACCGACTGGACGCGGACGGCAGCATCACCGCCATCGGCGCACCCCTGCGCAGGGGCGTGGACTCCGAGTACGGCGACGTTTGCCTCACTTCCTACGACACCTACGCCGGTTATCAGGAGATGACCGTGTACAAGGGCCACATCTATTACATCGGCAGCGGCGTGGAGTCCGGTGAGTACGAGACCATCGCCGAGGGCTGGGGCGGCAATGACGGCGAAACCGCCTACACCACCCGCTATGAGCACGGCCTGAGCGTGCTCCGCATGGATCTGGACGGCGGCAACGTGACCGAGCTGATCACCGGCCTGGGCAACGGCGACGCGCACATGGCCGTCAGCAATGACCGCATCGCCGTCAGCTCCTGCTACCGCAACGGGGTCTATGCCTACGACTTCACCAACTTCATGCTCTACGATCTGGACGGCAAGCTGATCAAGGTCGTATCGAATCCCGCCGGCAATGCACTCAGCCTGCGCATGGAGGGTCAGGCCTTTACGGTGATCGTCGATTCCATCCGCACCGACGGCGAGAACATCTACGCCTCCCTGAGCGACAGCGAGGGCGACTTCGCCAACTCCCGCCTGGTGAACGTGGAGAATATCGACGAGGACATCCTCATCGAGGCCTGGTGCGCGCCCGCGCTGTGGTACGGCGACGAGCTGATCTACGTCGGCTCCGACGCACAGACCACGTTCTGGGACGAGTGCATGGAGACCACCACCCGCCTGATCCGCCGCGACGCTGCGGGCAACGAGACGGTGCTGGCCTACCTGCCCGCCGCCTATCAGAATTACGCCATGACCACCGCCCTGCTGGGCGACATGGTCTACCTGCGCACCGGCGAACACCTGCTGCGCGTCAACCTGGAGAATGGCGATGTGGATGAGTTCAACGGCACGGAATTTGCCGTGTGCGCCGCCTGCGACCCCGCCTACGCCTCCATGCCCCAGCTGGTGCTGACCACCCCCGAGCCGGAAGAGGAGGTCGTTGAGGAGAGCGCGTACCTGCTGCCCGACAGCGACACCCGCCTGTACAGCAAGGATGAGCTGAAGCAGTACGACAAGGATACCCTCGCGCTGATGCGCAACGAGATCCTCGCCCGCCACGGCTACCCCTTCCAGAAGGAGAAGTACCAGACCTACTTCGGCAGCAAGAGCTGGTACACCATCGACCCGGACTTCGACTACAACTGCCTGAACAGCATCGAGATGGCCAACGTGGAGACCATCAAAGGGCTGGAGGGCTGAAGCGCACTTTCTATGCAAGG
>CAMBWJ010000048.1 GCA_945871545.1 uncultured Clostridia bacterium
TATTTTCGTGTCCAATTTTTCGTGTCTTTGTGTCCAGTTTTTGTTGACTAGTGCACGCTGCCCCGAAACGGTGAGAACGTTTTGAGGCAGCCCCTGATATGCTTTATTCCGCCTTGCCGTCGCTGACGATGGCATAGTAGGCGTTGGAGGTGATGCGGTACACCAGCAGGTAGAACAGCGCGAAGATCAGGTAGCTGATGATCGTGGTGCACATAAGCAGCTTCAGGTTGAACAGGTTGAACATCATCAGAAGCTTGCGGATCATCGGGAAGGCGAAGGCCAGGTGCACGCCCGCAGCGATCAGCGGCAGGAAGAACACGGTCAGCAGCTGGGAGTTGATGCTCTTTCGGATGTCCCGCCTGGTCATGCCCACCTTCTGCATGATCCCGAAGCGGTGCTGATCCTCGTAGCCCTCGGTCACCTGCTTGTAGTAGATGATGAGCACGGCGGCGAAGAGGAACACGATGCTCAGCGCGATGCCCAGGAAGAACAGCCCACCGTAGGTGCCGTAGAAGTCGTCGCGGTTCTCCGAACGGCTCTCGATGCTGAAGCCCACCTCGCCGCATTCGGATGCGTCCAAGCGCTCGCCCAGCTTGCCGTACAGCTCACTCCAGATCGCAACCTGCACGTTGTCCTGCGCATGCATGTCCACGCCGTAGAACCACTTCACATCCAGCAGACGGTCGCCCCGGGCGTTGGTCAGGTGGGAGAGGGGAGACAGCACCGCCTCGAAGTCCGGCACGACGAGGATCAGATGGGAGAACATGTCCATGGCCGCACCGCCGTCCACCGGGAAGGAGTCAAGCTGCTTCACGATGCGCAGCTTCGCGCTGCCGAGGATGTTGAGCTCGTCGCCTGTGTAGGGGGTGCGCGTGGCATAAATGAGCGCCTCGCCCGAGTTCAGCACCTCATTGGCACCCGCAAAGGCGTTGTAGTCCTCCACGGGGATGAAGTGGAGCACGCGCACATCGCCGTAGACCTCGACGGAATCGTACTCGAAGTTGGCGGGATCGGGGTCGAGCTGCGTGCCCTTGAGACAGCCGGTGATCTCCGCATGGCGGTACTCCGTCACCAGATCGGGAGCCACGCCGTGATCCGCGCAGGCCTGCATGGTGGTGGAGCGCACGATCTCCAGCGCAGTATCGTCGGTGCCAACGACGCGAGGAAAGAGCAGATCGACGGTCAGATCCATGGGGTAGCGGCTGTTGAGGGAATCCTCCGCGCCGAAGTACAGGCAGGAGGTGGAGCAGAGCATCACCAGCACCATGGTCGCCAGGATGCAGATGGATGCGAGGCCCGCGCCGTTGCGCTTCATGCGGTAGGCCATGGAGGATACCGAGACGAAGTGGTTCGGCTTGTAATAGTAGCGCTTGTTGCGCTGAAGCGCGCGGCAGAGCACCACCGAGCCGGACACGAACAGCAGGTAGGTGGCCAGAATCACCATGGCCACCGCCACGAAGAACCAGTTCAGGGCGGAGATGGGGTCCTGAATGCTTACGGCCAGGTAGTACGCGCCCGCCAGCAGCAGCGCACCCAGCACGCCCAGGAACCAGTTGGCCTTCGGCGGCTTCTCACCGGCGTTCTCGCTGCGCAGCAGGGCGATGGCGTCGGTTCGTCCAATGCGAATCAGTCCCGCCAGCAGGATCAGCGCAAAGATGGCGCAGAACAGCGGAACCGTGGTCAGCACAGCCTGCATCGACAGCTCGATGTGGTAGCTCACCTCTCCCTTCATGATGTTCACCAGCCCCAGCTCCGCAAGCTTCGACAGCGCGAAGCCGCCGAACAGGCCGGTCGTGAGGGTCAGCGCCGCGCTGATGAGAGTCTCCCAGACCAGGATGCGGGAGATATTGCCCTTGCCCATGCCCAGAATGTTGTACAGGCCGAATTCCTTCATCCGACGGCGAATCAGGAAGGAGTTGGTGTAAAAGAGGAAGATCGGCGAGAACAGCGCGATGACCCAGCTGCCGAGGTCCAGCGTGAAGGCGATGGTGCTGCCGCCACGCAGGCTGTGCACCGCGCTGGAGTAGTTGAGTGCGGTGATGATGTAGTGCATCATGACCATGCCGGCGCAGGTGAGCAGGTAGGGCGCGTACAGACGCTTGTTCTTGCGGATGCCCGTCCAGGCCAGCCGGGGATAGAGAAGCTTCTTCACTGCCGTTCACCGCCCGTCGCAAGCATGGTCAGCGTGTCGGAAATCTTCTGATAGAGCTGCTCGTCGGTGGACTGCCCGCGATAGATCTGGTGGAACACCTCGCCGTCGCGGATGAACAGCACGCGGCCCGCGCGGCTGGCGGCCTTGACGGAGTGGGTGACCATCAGGATCGTCTGACCGCTGCGGTTGATGCGCGCGAACAGGCGCAGCAGCTCGTCGGTGGCCTTGGAGTCCAGCGCGCCGGTGGGCTCGTCCGCCAGCAGCAGCCGGGGGCCGGTGATCAGCGCCCGGGCGACGGCCGCGCGCTGCTTCTGACCGCCGGAGATCTCGTAGGGGTACTTCTTCAGAAGGTGGGTGATGGCAAGCTCGTCGGCGATGGGCCGCAAGCGCCACTGCATCTGGTCGTGGGGGAGTCCCGCCAGCACCAGCGGCAGGTAGATGTTGTCCTCCACGGTGAAGGTGTCCAACAGGTTGAACTCCTGAAAAACGAAGCCCAGCTTGTCCCGGCGGAAGGCGGCAACCTCGCTCTCCCTGATCTGGTGCAGATCCTTGCCGTCCAGGCAGACGCTGCCGGAGGTGGGCCTGTCCAGTGCGGCGAGGATGTTGAGCAGCGTGGTCTTGCCCGATCCGGATTCGCCCATGATGGCCACGTATTCGCCCTCCTCCACGCTGAAGTTCACGTTGCGCAGGGCCTCCACCTTGTTTCCGCCCAGGCGGGTGGTGTAAATCTTCTTCAGTTCCTTGACTTCCAGTATCGGCATGTTTGTTTGACCTCCTGTTGAATTCTGAAGCCATTTTAGCAGAAGGGGGAACCGCAAGGCCATCGATTCGCCTTACAATTCCCCGGTGAATTCTAACAGTTCCGTAAGAAGTGCCGCTATTCCACATTCAGGCGACGCTGGTTCAGATCGAGCAGGATCGCCGTGCCCTCTCCGGGCGTGGACCGGGCCGATATGCCGTGGCCCAGGTTTGTGCAGATTCTGCGGCAGAGGTACAGCCCGAGTCCGCTGGAGCTGCGGCCGCCGCGCCCGTTGCAGCCGGTGAAGCCGCGCTCAAAGATGCGGGGCAGATCCTCTGCTGCGATGCCGATGCCCGTGTCCCGGATGCACAGCACGCCGCTTTCGGCGGACTCGATGGTCACGCCGCCCTCGTAGGTGTACTTCAGCGCGTTGGACAGCAGCTGCTCGATCACGAAGCCGAGCCACTTCTCGTCGGTGACGGCCCGAATTTCCACCGGCTCGTAGCGCAGAGACAATTTCCGCGCGATGAACTCCGGCGCGAACTTCTTCAGCGACCGCTTGAGGATGTCGTCCACCTCGCACTCCCGGATGACATAGTCCGTATCGTCCGAATCCAGCCGCAGGTAGGTCAGCACCATCTCCACGTACTGCTCGATGTGGAACAGATCCAGCCGCAGCTTGCGGCTCAGTGGGCTGTCCTCGCTCTGCAAGCTGAGCTGCATGGAGGCGATGGGCGTCTTGATCTGGTGCGCCCAGACGGTGTAGTAGTCGATCATGTCCGCGTAGCGCCGCCGCATGCCGCCCTCGATCTGCTTTTGCTCCTCCCGCAGCAGGGCGATGATGCGCTGGTAGTCTGCCTCGATGCGGTTCTCGGCTTCGGGCAGCGCGTCCAGCGCACTGTCGGTGATGGAGCGCAGTCCGTTCAGGAACTTGTGTCGCCGGCGGAATTGAAGAAAGTCAATGCCCAATGCTATGCCGCCCAGCAGCAGGCACAATCCGGCGGGGTAGAGCACCGCCTCGACGGGCAGGTGGTAGAGCAGAAAGGAGATGGAAAAGAGCAGCGCGCACAGCGCCACAAAGATCAGCACCCGCCGCCGGGAGCGCAGGTAGGACAGAAGCAGACTCATGAAGCGCCTCCCTCCGGAACGTCATGGATGACGTAGCCCACGCCGAACTTCGTTGTGATGAAGCCGTTCAGCCCGGCGGCCTCCAGCTTCTTGCGCAGTCGGCCCACGTTCACGCTCAGCGTGTTCTCATCCACGAAGGAATCCGTGCTCCACAGCTGCTCCATCAGCTTCTCCCGGCTGACCACCTTGCCCTTGCTGCGCATCAGCGTGAGCAGGATGCGGTACTCGTTCTTGCTCAGCTCGATCTGCTGCTCGCGGTAGAACAGGCTGCCGTCGCCGGTGTTCAGAATCGCACCGCGATGCTCCAGCACCGGCGCAGTGGGCGCGTAATCATAGCTGCGGCGCATCAGCGCCTGCACCTTCGCGATCAGCACGTTCAGATCGAAGGGCTTGGCGATGAAGTCGTCCGCGCCCATGTTCATGGCCATCACAATGTTCATGCTGTCCGAGGCCGAGGAGATGAAGATGATGGGCACCTGGGACGTTCTCCGGATCTCGCTGCACCAATGGTAGCCGTTGAAGAAGGGCAGCGACACGTCCAGCAGCACCAGATGGGGGTCGAAGCGGGCAAATTCTGCCATCACGTCCCGGAAATTCTGGGCACAGCTGGCCTCGAAGTTCCACTGCTGCGCCTGCATCTGGATCGCCTGCGCGATGTCCCGGTCGTCCTCCACTATCAGTATCCGATACATATTTATCCTCCGCGTTGTTATCCCGGATTCATCATATCACATGCCCTGCAAAAGTCAATGGCAGCAAACAACGGTTGCAGGGATTCAAATCCCGGTTGCAGAGCCACACAAAAGGCGCGGCCCAAACCGGGTCGCGCCCCAAAAGGAACGGGTTTAATCGCCGAAGCTGATGCCCAGCGCCTTGGCCTCCTTGATGATGCTGGCCTTGGGATCCACCATCTTCAGCTTGCCGGCAACCTCCTCCAGCGGAACCTTTACGATTTCACGGTTCTTGTAGCCCACCATGAAGCCGTACTCGCCCTTGAGGATCAGCTTGCCCGCCTCGCTGCCCAGTCGGCTGGCGAACACGCGGTCGTAGGGACAGGGGGAACCGCCGCGCTGGGTGTGGCCCGGCACGGTGACGCGCACGTCAAGACCAATCTTCTTGTTGATCTGATCCGCAATTTCATAGGATACCGAGGGGTACTTGCGCTTTTCAAGCTTCTTGTTGTACTCCTTCTTGGACAGCGCTGCATCCTCCTTGGAGATCGCGCCCTCGGCGACGGCCAGGATGGTGAAGCGGCTGCCGCGATCATGGCGCTCCTGAATCTTGTCGCAGACCTTGTCGATGTCGTAGGGAATTTCGGGAATCAGGATGATGTCCGCGCCGCCGGCCATGCCCGCGTTCAGCGGCAGCCAGCCCACCTTGTGGCCCATGACCTCCACGATGAACACGCGGCCGTGGGAGGCGGCGGTGGTGTGGATGCAGTCGATGGCCTCGGTGGCGATGTCCACAGCGCTCTGGAAGCCGAAGGTCATGTCGGTACCCCAGAGGTCGTTGTCGATGGTCTTGGGCAGCGTGACCACGTTCAGGCCCTGTTCGCGCAGCAGATTCGCGGTCTTGTGGGTGCCGTTGCCGCCCAGAATCACCAGGCAGTCCAACTGCAGCTTGTAGTAGTTCTGCTTCATGGCGGCGACCTTGTCCAGGCCGTTCGCGTCGGGATCCTGAATCGTCTTGAACGGGGTGCGGCTGCTTCCCAGGAAGGTGCCGCCCTTGGTGAGGATGCCGGAGAAATCGTTATAGGTCAGCAGGCGGAACCTGCCGTAAATCAGGCCCTGATAGCCGTCGAGGAAGCCGTAAATTTCCACGTCCTCCTTGGCGTTGAAGAGCGTCTTGGCCACGCCGCGCATCGCGGCGTTCAGCGCCTGGCAATCGCCGCCGCTGGTCAGCATACCGATACGAATCATAGTTTGAAACCTCCCTGACTGCATTGTTGCCGTATATTCAATGAATAATTCGCTTACAGTTTACATTATATACCATTCTCCGACGAGATACAAGTGGAAAATGGTACATCGATCAAATTTTTGAAGCGTCCCTGCGCGGAATCTGGGAAAAGGTGAACATCAAAACCGGAATTTGCACACGCGGATTTTACAATTGTTGTGGTTTTGCGGTTGAATTTGTCGTAGGAATTGACTATAATAGTAGAATCAGAGGCGCATGCAGACAAGCGCGCCGAAGAATTTTCGTATGCGCCGGAGCTGATCGTCCGGGGCAGGGGAGGAATACCTGTGGAAAACGCCCATCGATGGGATTTGAGCTATACACAGAACCGCGAATTGAGCTGGCTGAAATTCAACGAGCGCGTGCTGCTGGAGGCGGCGGATCCGACGGTGCCGCTGATCGAGCGCCTGCGCTTTGCATCCATCTTCACCAGCAATCTGGACGAATTTTTCATGGTGCGCGTGGGCAGCCTGTTCGACCTGAACATGCTGGCGCCCGACGACGTGGAGAACAAGAGCGGCATGACGCCCGCCGAGCAGCTGGATAAGGTGTTCGAGGCGGTTCGTCCGCTGATCGTGCGCCGGGACGAGATCTACAGCGAACTGGTGCGCGAGCTTGCGGCCAAGGGCGTTGCGGAGATCGCCTACGAGGCCCTCACCGAAAGCCAGCGCAACTACATTCACGAGTACTACCGCAACAACATCCGCCCGGTGCTCTCACCCCAGATCATCGACCGCAACCATCCCTTCCCGCATCTCAAGAACAAGGATCTCTATGCGGCTGCGCTTCTGAACAATCGGGGCAAGATGCTGCTGGGCATCGTGGACGTGCCCAAGTCGGTGCCGCCGATCCTGGTGCTGCCGGGCACGCCGACGCGCTTCGTGCGCACCGAGGCCGTGGTGGCCGCGCACCTGAAGAAGATCTTCAAGATCTACATCGTCGAGGAGGAGGCGGTGATCGCCGTCACCCGCAACGCGGACATCAGCCTCGATGAGGAGAAGTTCGACGAGGACAACCCCGACTTCCTGAACTACATGTCCCGCCTGCTGCGCAAGCGTGAGCGCCTCGCGCCGGTGCGGCTGGAACTGCAGGGCTATGCGCCGCGCCTTGCCAAGATGCTGGCAAGCTTTCTGAAGCTGGAGATGAAGCAGGTGTACAGCTGCGCGTGTCCCTTGAAGCTGAGCTACGCCTACATGCTGGACAACTGCGCGCCGGAGCTGTACTATACGCCCTATGCGCCGGTCTGGCCGGAGTATCTGGATCGGGAGCTGCCCATGCGCACGCAGATTCAGCAGCGCGATGTGCTCCTGTTCTATCCCTACCAGTCCATCGATCCCTTCCTGAAGCTGCTGCGGGAGAGCGCCACCGACCCGGACGTGCTGTCCATCAAGATCACCATCTACCGCCTGGCGCGGAACTCCGCCATCGCCAAGTACCTCTGCGAGGCCGCCGAGAACGGCAAGGAGGTCATCGTGATGATGGAGCTGCGCGCGCGCTTCGACGAGGAGAACAACATCGGCTGGGCGCGTGAGATGGAGGAGGCCGGCTGCCGCATCATCTACGGCCCGGAGAACTGCAAGTGCCACGCCAAGATCTGCCTGATCACCCGCCGGGAGAAGAACGGCCTCTCCCACATCACCCAGATCGGCACGGGCAACTACAACGAAAAGACCTCCACGCTCTACACCGACTTCTGCATGATGACGGCGGACCCGGGCGTGGCCCAGGACGCGGTGGCGTTCTTCCAGAACATTCTGATCGGTTCGCTGTCCGACGAGTACGACAAGCTCTTCGTCGCGCCCAACGCCATGAAGAACCGCCTGATGCAGCTCATCGACGGCGAGATCGCCAAGGGCAGTCAGGGCCGCATCATCATCAAGGCCAACTCCATCACCGAGCGCGACCTGATCGACAAGCTGTCGGAGGCCTCCTGCGCGGGGGTGAAGATCGATCTCATCATCCGCGGCATCTGCTGCCTGCTGCCGGGGGTGCCGGGCAAGACAGACAACATCACCGTCACCAGCATCGTGGGCCGCTTCCTGGAGCACAGCCGCATCTACTGCTTCGGCGAGGGCGAGGAGCGCAGGTGCTACCTGTCCTCGGCGGACATCATGACCCGCAACCAGACCCGCCGCGTGGAGATCGCCTGCCCGGTGTCCAGCCCGGAGATCAAGCAGATGCTCTCGGACTACCTGGACCGCATCCTCTCGGACAACCTGAAGGCCCGACGACTTCAGAACGACGGAAACTACGTCTCCGTGCACAACGACGGCGAGCCGCTGAACGTGCAGAGCTACTACATGGAGCATCCGGTGCAGATGCAGGCCTCCGCAGTCTCCGGCAGGCAATCCCTGCGCAAGCGCCTGCGGGGCTTCATGGGTCGGGGCAAGTGAAACTGAAGGGCGCTTTCACGGGGAAGCGCCCTGTTTCTTAGAGAGGTACAGATATGGCCTTTGACTACAAGAAGGAATACAAGGAATTCTATCTGCCGCCCAGAAAGCCGCAGCTTGTGGAGGTTCCGGAGATGCATTTTGTGGCGGTGCGTGGCAGCGGCAATCCCAATGAAGAGGACGGCGAATACAAGTCCGCCATGCAGCTGCTCTACGGCGTTGCCTTCACCATCAAGATGAGCCAAATGGGCGACCACCGCATCGAGGGCTACTTCGACTACGTGGTTCCGCCGCTGGAGGGCCTGTGGTGGCAGGAGGGCGAATCTGCGCTCGACCTTTCCCGCAAGGAGAACTTCCAGTGGATCAGCATGATCCGCCTGCCGGAGTTCGTCACGAAACAGGAGTTCGACTGGGCCGTTTCGGAGGCCACGCGCAAGAAGGGGCTGGACTTCTCCCGGGCGGAGTTCTTCCGCTATGCGGAGGGGAAGTGCGTGCAGTGCATGCACATCGGCTCCTACGATGCAGAGGGGCCGACCATCGCCGCCATGGAGGCCTTCGCAGCGGAAAACGGCTTCGTCCCGGACTGCGGCGGAGAGCGGCGGCACCACGAGATCTACCTCTCCGACGCCCGCAAGTGCGCGCCAGAGCGCCTCAAGACGGTGATCCGCATTCCGCTCCGGAAGAAATAGAGGCGCTGCTGTCTAAAATGAAAAGAGCTAGGGCGGGGTGCCTTCACCCCGCCGCATGACAATCGTAGGGCTGTCTTGAAAGCTGAAGAATGCTTTGAGACAACCGTAGTTCCCGGGTTCATATTCAGTTTAAGAAGCTGTTGTATTCTGTGAGTGGAAGGATCCCCTCCTTCATCAATCACTGCACACTGTCCCGCCTCGCGGCGCTTGCAAGGGCGTCACGCACAGGCGGGACAGACAATTTTGGTCAAATCCTTTTTCGATCACAGCCTCATACTTCCCAGGCGACGCCCTCCACCGGCTGACCGATCCCGATCTCCGGAAAGCGCTCCTGCGCCAGGTGCACAAAGGGCGCGCAGTCCATGTGTGCGGAGACGGGCGGAAACGCATCGTCGAAGTGATCCAGCATCACGCGCTTCGGACGAAACCTCTCCA
>CAMBWJ010000049.1 GCA_945871545.1 uncultured Clostridia bacterium
GGAGCAGCGTCTGTTCGGAGTACCAGAATTCGAACTACGTCGTCTGGAACGACGAATACAACGCCTCCGTCTCCGCAATCGTTGAGCCGGACGCCCACTGACGGCGCATCATCCCTGAAACACAAAAGGCCAACCGCCTCTGAACGGTTGGTCTTTTCTTGCGCAGGAAAAGGGGAAGCCGGCAGGCCCCGGCTCCCCTTTGAATCCGATTTATTCCTCCTCTTCCTCCTCGGGGAGCTCCGCATCGTGATAGACGGCCTGGGTATCGTCGTAATCCTCCAGCCAGTCGATCAGCTTCTGCACCTTGGCCACGGACTCCTCGTCCGGCAGCTCGGTGGTGGTGGTGGGAACCATCTCGCGCTCAGCGGAGAGGAACACGCAGCCGGCCTCCTCCAGCTTGTCGCGCACGCTGGAGAAGTCGTTGGGGTCGGTGTAGATGATGGCTGCACCCTCGCCCACTTCCACATCGTCCGCGCCGCAATCCAGGGCCAGCATGGTCAGCTCGTCCTCGTCCATGCCCTTGGAGTTGTCGATTTCGATGACGCCCTTGCGCTCGAACTTCCAGGAGACGCAGCCGCTCGCGCCCAGGGAGCCGCCGCACTTGTCGAAGATGTGGCGGATTTCGCTGGCGGTGCGGTTCAGGTTATCGGTAACGATCTCGACGATCACAGCGACGCCGCAGGGAGCGTATCCCTCGTAGGTGATCTCCTTGTAGTTGGCGCTGTCGCCCTCGCCGGCGGCCTTCTTGATGGAGCGCTGAATGTTGTCGTTGGGCATGTTGGCGGCCTTCGCCTTTGCGATGACGTCCTTCAGCTTGCTGTTCAGATTGGGATCCGCACTGCCGCCGGTCTTTACGGCGATCACGATTTCGCGGCCGATCTTGGTAAAGATCTTGCCCTTCGCAGCATCCGTCTTGGCCTTTTTATTCTTGATGGTAGACCATTTGTTATGTCCTGACATGGACTATCCCTCCCAGTAAACACTTACGCTATATAATAGCACAAAAGACTGGCGTTCGTCAAGAAATTGCGGTATAATAATCGGGAAAACCGCGCCTTTTGGGGGAAATTTATGGCAATTGTAACAGAAATCAAGGAATTTAAGGGGATCATCACCCTCTCGCTGGACGGCATGCAGTGGATGAGGCTGCGCAAAAAGCACTTCGACAGGCTGCCGCTGGAACTGGAACAGGAGCTGGATCCCGAGGAATATACGGATCGCATGGCCGCAATCCAGAGCGCCGACTGCTACGAGGCCGCGCTGACCATGCTCGATCAGGCCGCCCAGACCAGCGGCGATCTCTGCCGGAAGCTGATGCGCAAGGGCTACGTCGCCCCCGCCGCGGAGGCGACCGTGGCGCGACTGATGGAGAACCGGCTCATTGACGACCGCCGCTACGCTGAGCGCATCGCCCAAAGCCAGATGAGTCGCGGGGCTGGCGCATACGCCGTTCGCAGAAAGCTCCGCGCGAAGCTACTCTCCGAGGAGGACGTAGAGGCCGCAATGGAGGGCTTCGACGAGGAGCAGCAGGCCGCCGCTTGCCGCGAGGCCGCCGCAAAGCTCTGGCGCAAGTACGAAAGCCTCCTGCCCAGGGAGGGCCGCGCCAAGCTCTCCCAGGCCCTCGCGCGCCGCGGCTTCGGCTGGGATGCCATCCGCAGCGCCGTGGACGCCCTCGCGGATGATGACGGCTTTACGGACGGGTTCTGATGCGCAGAACCTAGTTTAAAACAAGAAACCGGCCGAGGTTTGTTTTATGCAGCAACAGACTTCGGTCGGTTTTGTTGTTCCCTGTGATTATTAGCGGTTCCAGCTGCCGTTTTCGATGCGCACGGGATGGCCGCAGCTCATCTTGCCCTCCGGACAGCGCCCCGTAACCGCACAGGTCGGGCCGTAGGCGCAGAAGATCGGCTGCGCATCCGTCTCGTTCAGCAGCTCGATCATCGCCCGGGCAATGCCGCGAATCTCCCACTGGGCGCGGGCACAGCAGCGCAGCTTGGCAAAGTGCAGCAGCTCCCGGGCGTTCATCGAAATCAGAATCGAGGTCGTGTGGCCCGCCATTGCGAAGTAGGAGAGCGCACTTCCATCCGCACCCAGCTCCTGCGCGCGCTCCGCAGCCGCCGTCTGGGCCTCAAACGCGCCGCAGTACAGCCGCAGCGCTTCCGAATTCGCAACGATGCTCTCCGGCAGCACGTAATTGCCCTCCGCCAGCGCGCTCAGCTCGTGGCGCAGCATCAGCGAAAGCATGCGGTGGCGCGTGAAGTGGGTCACGCAGGCAAGAGACACGTTGTCGATGCGGAAGCTGTAATTCAGCACCTCCAGCTCCCGGGGCCGCGCGTCCAGCAGCAGCCTGCGCATATTTTCCGCGTCAAAGCCGCCGAACCTGCGGCCGAAGCGCATAGCTGTGCCCAGCACCTCCACCGGATTGGACGGTGCGCTGACGATGCGCACCTCCGGCTCCCTCGCGCCGCCCGCCAGGATCGGCCCTGCGTCGCCCTCCTCCATGCACTCCGGCGCATGCAGAAGCTCCGCATCCAGCACTCCGGGATACATCTCATCAAACTGCTGCTTCAATTGCAGCCCCAGCGCGCGCAGCTCCGCAAAGGCGCTGCCCTGACCCTTCAGCATGCCGATCACCATGTGGATCAGCTCGCGGGCATTCATCGTCGCGAAGAAATTGCTGCGGAAGCCGTAGGGAAGCACGAAGCGCGCGTCCTCCTTGGGGATGCCCAGCTGTAAAAGCTGCTCATAGAGCGCATACAGTGCCTCGGTGCGCGCGCGATAGAGCGCCTCCACCTCCGGCGACATGCCCTCCGGCACCACGTAGCCCGCGTCGGAGAAATCCACGTAGCGACGGGACTTCACCGTAAAGGAGGCCAGGCGGAACTCGATCACGAACTGCTCCACCAGCACGGATACATTGTCGAAGGCGATGGACAGCGTCTGATGCTCGATCACGGACTTGTGGCCGGAGGCGAGCACCTTGTTCACCAGGTTCAGATCCTTCTGCCGCTCTCCGCTCTTCTCGTAGATCTCCAGGGCCGTGCCCTGCTGCGTGGAGATGCGCGCAGACGAGGCCACCGTGCGCAGCGCTGCCTCGTTCCTCTGCAAAATGGACGCGGTTCCGTAATTCATAGCACTCTCCCCCCCTTATTCTGCTATTGTAACACAGATTTGTGAAGCTCACAAGCAGAGAAGGTCGGTTTTGAGAGGACCAAAACAATGCGCCCCACGGTTTTCCCGGGAAAACTGCGGGGTGCATTGTAATTTCATAAACAGACTCCGGTCGCTTATTCGCAGTACAACACGATCTTATTTTCGACTTTGGTCTGTTTCAGGTCAATAATCCGCTGATTCGACGAGCCACGGAACTTCAGCGAGACGTCCTTGAGTGCCTCCACGAAGCGGCCGTCCACCAGCACGTCGATCATGGAGAGCATCTCCCCCGTGACCTCGCAGTGGGGATGTCCCTCGCCGCAGATCTGCTCCAGCGTGTAGCCGCTGTAGCTCCAGACGTTCTTCTTCGGGAATGCATCCCGCACCCGGCGCAGCAGCTTCACCAGCTCCCGCTGGTTCTCCGGCTCGAAGGGTTCGCCGCCCAGCAGCGTAAGTCCGTCCACATAGGAGGGCTGAAGCGCCGTCAGAAGCTCCTGTACGGTCTCCTCGGTGAAGGGCTTGCCGTAGTCAAAGCTCCAGGTCTCCGGCTGAAAGCAGTTCTCGCAGCGGTTGCGGCAGCCCGAAACGAACAGCGTGACCCGCACGCCGTCACCGTCGGCGATGTCCAGCTTCTTGATGTTGCCGTAGTGCAAATTCTTCGCCTCCGCTCACAGGTGCAGCACGCGCTCCCTGATCTCCTGGGTGCGGCCCTGATTCCAGAACTGGGTGCCGATGTAGCCGCAGGTGCGCCGGGCCACGTTCATCTTGCTCTGATCGCGGTTGCCGCACTTCGGGCAGACCCACACCAGCTTGCCGTCCTCGTCGTCGCGAATTTCGATCTCGCCGTCGTAGCCGCAGACCTGGCAGTAGTCGCTCTTGGTGTTCAGCTCGGCGTACATGATGTTGTCGTAGATGAACTTGATGATGTCCAGCACCGCGCGGATGTTCTGCTGCATGTTGGGCACCTCCACGTAGCTGATCGCACCGCCGCTGGAGAGGGCCTGGAACTGGGATTCAAAGTGCAGCTTCTCGAAGGCGTCGATCTCCTCGGTGACGTGCACGTGGTAGCTGTTGGTGATGTAGGCCTTGTCCGTCACGCCGGGAACGATGCCGAAGCGCTTCTGAAGGCACTTGGCAAAGCGGTAGGTGGTGGACTCCAGCGGCGTGCCGTAGAGGCTGAAGGCGATGTTCGTCTCCGCGCGCCACTCGGCGCAGGCGTCATTCATGTGCCGCATGATCTCCAGCGCGAAGGGCGTGGCCGAGGGATCGGTGTGGGACTTGCCTGTCATGTAGCGCACGCACTCGCACAGGCCAGCATAGCCCAGCGAAATGGAAGAGTAGCCGCCGTAGAGCAGCTTGTCGATCTTTTCACCCTTGTCCAGGCGCGCGATGGCGCCATCCTGCCAGAGGATGGGCGCTGCATCGGACAGCGTGCCCTTGAGGCGGTTGTGGCGGCACATCAGCGCGCGATAGCACAGATCCAGCCGCTCGTCGAACACCTTCCAGAACTTTTCGATGCTGCCGCCGGAGCTGAGCGCCACGTCCACCAGATTGATGGTCACAACGCCCTGATTGAAGCGACCGTAGAACTTGGAGGTGCCGTGCTCGTCCTTCCAGGGATTGAGCGCGCTGCGGCAGCCCATCACCGGGAAGCAGTTGCCCTCCTTGAGCTCCTTCATCTTCTTTTCGGAGATGTAGTCCGGCACCAGGCGCTTGGCGGTGCACTTGGCCGCCAGCTCGGTCAGGTACCAGTAGCGGGAATCCTCGGTGACATTGTCCTCCTCCAGCACGTAGATCAGCTTCGGGAAGGCCGGCGTGACCCACACGCCCACCTCGTTCTGCACGCCCTGGTAGCGCTGCAGCAGGGTTTCCTCGATGATCATGGCCAGATCGCGCTTCTCCTGCACGCTCTTGGCCTCGTTCAGATACATGAACACGGTCACGAAGGGGGCCTGACCGTTGGTGGTCATCAGCGTGAGCACCTGATACTGGATGGTCTGCACGCCCTTGCGGACCTCCTCGCGGAGCCGCTTTTCCACGATGCTGCTGACGATCTGCTCGTCCAGATCCGCGCCCGCGCTCTTCAGCTCGTCCACCACGTCCCGACGGATCTTCTCCCGGGAGACCTGCACGAAGGGCGCGAGGTGCGCCAGGGAGATGCTCTGACCGCCATACTGGTTGGAGGCCACCTGGGCGATGATCTGGGTGGCGATGTTGCAGGCGGTGGAGAAACTGTGGGGCTTGATGATCATGGTGCCGCTGATGACGGTGCCGTTCTGCAGCATGTCCTCCAGGTTCACCAGATCGCAGTTGTGCATGTGCTGGGCATAGTAATCCATGTCATGGAAGTGGATGACGCCCTCCTCATGGGCTTTCACGATTTCCTCGGGCAGCAGCATGCGCCGGGTGATGTCCTTGCTGACCTCACCCGCCATGTAGTCGCGCTGCACGCTGTTCACCGTGGGGTTCTTGTTGGCGTTCTCCTGCTTCGCTTCCTCGTTGTTGCACTCGATCAGCGTCAGAATCTGGTTGTCCGTGGTGTTGGCACGGCGCACCAGATTGCGGGTGTAGCGATAGCGGATGTAGCGCTTCGCAACCTCGTAAGCGCCGCACTCCATGATGAGGGACTCCACCATCTCCTGAATCTCCTCGACGGAGGGAGCGCGATGCATCTCCTTGCACTTCTCTTCCACCGTACTTGCGATGTGCAGAATCTGCGGCTGATTCAGGCGCTCCTCCTCCTTCACGGTGATGTTCGCCTTCTCGATCGCTGCAATGATCTTGCTGATATCAAATACGGCCTCCGAGCCGTTGCGCTTCATGATCTTCATGCTCTCGCTCCTAATTTATATTTTCTTACGCACACTTGGGTTCCCTTGGGTTCCGACCGGACTTGATTGTACCACATCTTGGGTGGAAAAGCAAGCTCCAAAACACCACATCTTGTGTATTTAATTTTATTTCAACCACAAAATGTAGTATTTGTGAACAATTGTTATCAAGAAGGTACAGTTCGCATCCGATTTGTGTCCAGAAATTATATCTTTATCTCATTTCTGCAACAGCGTGCCGGGGAAAGGCCCTTGCCACCGTCGGCCCACAGTTTTTGCGCTGCAAAGGGGCGTCCGCAATGCTGCGAACGCCCCAAAGTCACTTTCGCTTTTGTTGTGCTCACCAGGCGCTGAGCACGACGTCCGACGCCTTCGCGCCGTCCGCAGTGCCCGTGGCGAGCATGTACTGGGGCGACTGATACCAGTTGTCAAAGTCCGATTTCTTGTAGATTCCGGGCACCTTGATGCAGCTCGTCGTCGCCATCCACTTCGAGAGGTTTGCGGTCTCCTTGAAGGTGCCGCGCTTGAGCGCAACCTGATACTCGCAATCGGACTTCGCATAGGCGAAGGCCTCCGCGATGGTCACCTGGCCATCTCCGTTGTCATCCGCATACATGGAATCCTGCGCGCCCTTTATCTGATCCACGCCCAGGCCGCGGCAGAAGGCGTAAGTCAGGAACTCCACCGTCGTTGCAGCGCTGGTTCCATGATAGAAGCTGGCGTTCTGGTCGAAGGTCTGCGCCGTCAGCACGGAGATCTTGCCCGCCGCGTTGATCCGGCCCGAGCAGTCCACGATGAAGCCGCCGCTGCGGCAGCTGTCGAGAACCAGAACCACGTTGCCCGGGATGCCGGACATCCAGCTCATCAGCTCGCCCGCCGTCACATAGGTGTTGGGATCGTCCTTGCTGTAATTCGGCGCAAGGGAGAAGTAGTAGCCGTAATAGCCGCTGGCCGTGGCCTGATAGTAGCCGTGGGTCACGATGTAGATCACGGACACGTCGTTCTCGGCAGCGCCCTTGAACGTGCCGGTCACGAGGCTCTGGAGCCTGTCCTTGCCGGGATTGCTGTCGCTGGTGATGGAATAGCGCTCGCCGTCCACGTTCGATTTGGTGAGCGCGTTGTAGACGTTGCTCATGTTGCTGCCGGTGAAGGGCAGGTCGTTGGATGCGCCGCTGTTGTTGTAGGAGCCGACGATCAGCGCGCGATACTTCGGGCTGTTCACCACGGTGACCGCACAGCTCATGCTGCCGTTGAAGCTGCGGAACACGAGGTTGGTGGTTCCAACCAGGCTGTTGGACTGAATGACGCCCGTCGCCGGGTCAAAGGAGATCAGCTCCGGGTTCTCCACCTCGAAGCTGCACACGCCGAGCAGGTTCTCCGGAACCAGCGCGTACTCCAGCGTCTGCTCAGAGTTGGTCTTCATGGAGATCTGCTCCGGCAGGTCAATTTCCACAAATTCGCACACCAGAACGGTGCAGCTCGCCTGAACCGGCGCTGCATCCTCCTCGCCCTGGGCGGGATTCACCGTCAGAGTAACGGTCACCTCGCCGTTGCGCTCGGGATCAGCGATCACCCGCAGGCCGTCAACCTGCAGGATTTCAGGATCGCTGCTGGTCACGGTGAAGCCGCGCTCGATGGCCGCCTTGGTGTACAGCAGCGGAAGCTCCGCGCTGTCGCCGCAGACGATGCCGAAGTTGTCCTTTTCAAATGCGATCTGCGCACCCTCATCCGCCGCGGTGACGTACACCCGGCATATTGCGCTCAGGCCGTTGCAAGTCATCGCCGTGACGCTGGTCTCGCCCTCGCCCACGGCCAGCAGTGCGCCGCTTGCATCGACGGTCACAACCGCCGCATCCGCCGAGCTGTAATTGACCTTGCTGCAATAGTTCTCCGCCTTTGCGCTGAGTTCGGCGGTGAGAAGCACGCCCTCGCCCACTGCCAGGCGCACAGCCTGCGGCTTCAACACGATGGCCGTCGGACCCGGCAGCACGGTCACGTTTACACTGGCGCGCTTGCCGTCCTGCATCGTTGCGGTGACGCTGGCCGTACCGCTGGAAACCGCACGGATCAGGCCGTTGTTGTCCACCATAACCACCCGATCGTCGCTGGTGGTGTAGGTGATGACCGCTTCGCTGCCCGGATCGAGCTGCGGGTGCAGCTGATGCTGCTCGCCCTCGCCCAGCTCCAGCTCCGCGCAATCCAGCGCAATGCTGCTGCTCAGCCGCTTTACCGTGATACTCGCTGTGGCGACGCTGCCGCTGACCGTCCTGACGCCGATGGTGGCCGTACCCGGAGCGACGGGCGTGACCAGTCCGCTTTCGCTCACGGTGGCAACCTCAGGATTCGAGGAGGCGAACTGCACGCTTGCCAGCGTGCCGCTGGCCATGCTCACGCTGAGCTGCAGCGTGTCCACATAGTCTGCTCCGTTGGTGTAGAGCGTCGCCGCACTGGGCGCGAGGGTCAGCCCCGTCACGCTGCTGGCGATGGTGAGTTTGAAGCTTGCCGTCTTGCCGTTGTAGGACTTGGCCGTGATGGTAATCGTTCCCGTCTTGACGCCCTTGACCGTGCTGCCGCTGATGGTGGCATAGCGGGTGCTGGACGAAGTGTAGGTGTAGGTGCTGGGGCACACGTTGCCGCTTGCATCGTAGGCAGTGGGCTCCGGAATCTGAATCTTATCGCCCTTCAGCATGGTGATCTTGGTAAAATTATACTTCAGGGTGGCCGGAGCCGGCGTGACCGACACGGTGCAGCTGGCGGAATGGCCGTTGTAGGTGGTCACGGTGATGGTCGCCGTGCCGCCGCCGACGCCCTTTACCGCGCCGCTTGAATCCACACTGGCCACGGCAGGATCGGAGCTTGCGAAGCTGCACTGGCCCGCCGTGCCCTCCGGGAGCACCGGCGTCAGCGTCAGCGTCATGCCCTCCGCGATCTCGCAGCTGCTCTGCGGCAGCGCGACGGAGTCCGGTGCGGGGCACACCTTCACGGCGCAGGTTGCAGCCGTGCCCTTCTGGGGCGTGGCAGTGATCACCGCATCTCCGGGAGCCACGCCCTGAATCACGCCGGTGACGGGATCCACCGTCGCTACGGAGGGATCGCTGGAGCTGTAGCTGCACAGGCTGTAAGCCTTGGTGGGATTGTAGACGACGTCGGTCGCCGCGGATTCGCCGCAGCCGAGCACCAGGCTCTTCGTCTTGAAGCTGACGGACTTCGGCGCGGCGCAGACCGTGACCTTGCAGATGGCCTTCACGCCGTTGTAGGTCTTGGCCGTGATCGTCACGGTTCCCGCCTTCACGCCAACCAGCTTGCCGCCGGAAACCTTCACATATCTGGTATTGGAGCTGCTCAGAGTAATGGCCGAGGCCGCGCCCTCATCGACGGTGCCGACCAGGGTATCGTTGGTCTCGCCCACCATCAGCTTCATGGTGGACTTGTTCAGCG
>CAMBWJ010000050.1 GCA_945871545.1 uncultured Clostridia bacterium
CGCCGCGCCCCCGCGCGCGCCTTCGCCCTCGCCCTTGATTCATCTCCCTCATAAGCTCTCCTCCTCCTCGATTTGCGACGCGGCGGCGCGCTTGCGCAGTTTCCGGCAGATGCTTTTTTCGCACGACGCTGCAATCGCAGCATCATTTTTTCCGCCGGAAAACCCGCGCATGCTGCCAAAAGTCCGGTATGCTGGGAATGCATGGCCCGCCGGACGCAAAAATCGCGCCGTCCTCCGCTTTCCTGCCATATTTTTCCTCCGGTAGCAGGATTTTAACCGCTTTCATCTGCAAATAAACCATTTTTCGCGGAAATATGGTTGCGTTTCACAAAAGAAGCGTTTATAATAAGAAAATATACTGGAGGAGTGTGCCATGGCGTGTGTTCAGCTTCCGCAAATTTGCTTCGACGATGTGCGCGGCGAGCACCTGCTCATCGCACTCTCGGGCGGCGCGGATTCCGTGGCGCTGACCTGCCTGCTGGCGCAGTCCCGCGAGAAATATGCGCTCCGGCTGACCGCCGCGCACCTGAACCACGGCATACGCAGCGCGGATGCGGAGGCGGACGCGGCGCTGTGCCGGAAGCTGTGCGACAGGCTCGGCATCGAGCTGATCGAGGGCCGCGCGGACGTTCCCCGCATCGCCCGGGACAGCGGTCAGGGCCTGGAGGCCGCCGCCCGTGAGGCACGCTACCGCTTTCTGCGCGAGGCGAGGCTGCGCTGCGGCGCGGACCGCATCGCCCTGGCCCACCACCTGGACGATCAGGCGGAGACGGTGCTGATGCACCTGCTGCGCGGCACCGGCCCGGAGGGCGTCTGCGGCATGGCGCGCGTCAGCGGCGAGCTGTACCGGCCGCTGCTGGAGGTGCGCAAGGCGGCGCTGGTGCAATATCTGGAAGCCGGGGGCATATCCTGGCGTGAGGACGCGACGAACGCCGTGGCGGACAACCCGCGCAACGCGCTGCGCCTGAATGTATTGCCCGAAATCGAGAAAAGCTATCCTTCAGCGGCGGAGTCCATCGCCCGCTACGCGCGCATCGCCCGCATCGAGAGCGACTGCATCTCCCGCCAGACGGACGCCTTTGTAGAAACCCGGGTGCGTCGCGGCCCCTGGGGCTGGCGCATCGAAGCCGGGCCTGCGGAGGAGGCGGTGCTCAGGCGCTGCATCCGGCGCATCTGCGGATCGGACCTTCCCGCACAGCGGCTAGACGCAGCCGTCGCGCTGTGGCAGCTTCCCCGCGGTCGGGCGGAGCTGGGCGGCGGCTGGACGGCGGAGCGCACGAACGGCGCGCTCTATCTGCTGCCCTCGTCCGCGCAGGCTCCCGGAGAGGTTCCGCTGAACCCGATCGGCGACGCCGTCCTTCCTGGTGTGTGCCGGGTTCGCGTGGAAAAGGGCAGCTTTCCCATCGAGCCGGACAATCCGCTGGTGGAGGTTGTGGACGCGGACGCGCTCCAGGGCGCGGTGCTGCGCACCCGGCGCAGCGGCGACCGCATCCGTCCGCTGGGCGCGCCCGGCAGCCGCTTGCTCTCCGATTTCCTGATCGACCGGAGGATCGACCGCCCCCTGCGCGACTTCACTCCGCTGATCGCCCGCGAAGGCCGCGTGCTGTGGGTCGGCGGTATGGGCGTCGCTGAGGAAGCCCGCATCACAGAGTCTACCCGCGCGCGTGCGCGCATCACCCTGTTCCCCATTACCGATGAAAATCCGGAGGTTTGAAAATGAAGAACGACATCGATCGGATTCTGATTTCAGAAGAACAGCTTCAGCGCCGCGTCCGCGAAATGGGCGCCGAGATCTCCCGCGACTACGCCGGCAAGAATCCCACCATGGTGTGCATCCTCAAGGGTGCCGTAATGTTTTATACGGATCTGCTGCGCAATATAGACGTACCTCTGACGATGGATTTCATGGCCGTGTCCAGCTACGGCAACAAGACCAAGTCCTCCGGCGAGGTGGAGATCCGCAAGGACCTGTCCACCTCCATCGAAAACAAGCACGTCATCATCGTGGAGGACATCGTGGACAGCGGCTTCACCCTCAGCTACCTCACCCGCATGCTGGCCTCCCGCGGCGCGGCGAGCATCAAGCTGGCCACCCTGCTGGACAAGCCCTCCCGCCGCGCGCCGGGCATCACACTCAAGTCCGATTACTCCGGCTTCGAGGTGGGCGACGAGTTCGTGGTGGGCTACGGCCTGGACTACGCGGAGTACTACCGCAACCTGCCTTACATCGGCGTTCTGAAGCCCGAGGTGTACCAGGGATAAGGGCCTGACGATGTTCACCGGTGGTTCACACTGCGTTTATAATCACAGGATAGAATAATACTGATTTTCTCCAATGTGGAAAGAGAGGACGAAGGTTTGAACAAGAAAAAGAAGATGCTCCAGGGGCCGCTGATGTATCTGCTGCTTCTGGCAGTCATTCTCGCCGTCGTATGGATGCTCGGCTCCGGCAGCCCCGTCGAATCCGTCACCCTGAGCTACTCCGAATTCCTGGAGTGGGTGCAGGCGGATCTGCGCGCGGACAGCGGCGAAAAGCTGAAGGGCGAGCAGGTCAACATGACCATCGACCGCATCATCATTCAGGAAAACACGCTGTACGGCCTGAAGGAGAACAGCAAGATTCCCGAGAGCGAGTTCCCGGGCAGCTACGATTTCACGGTCGTCATCCCCAGCGTGGACCGCTTCTACGAGGACGTCAACCTGATCTATGAAAAGGTGCTGGGCGAGAGCGTCAGCCCCACCGAATACACCTTCAGCTTCGCAACCGAGCTGCCCGCGCAGCCCTCCTGGCTGGCCGAGTGGCTCCCGCTGATCATCACCTTCGTGCTCTTCGGCGCGCTGTGGTTCTTCCTGATGCGCCAGCAGACCGGCGGCGGCAAGGGCGGAATGATGGGCTTCGGCAAGTCCCGCGCCCGCCAGACCGACCCGGCCCACAACAAGGTCACGTTCAAGGACGTAGCCGGCGCGGACGAGGAGAAGGAGGAGCTGCAGGAGATCGTGCAGTTCCTGAAGAACCCCAAGAAGTTCACCCGCGTGGGCGCGAAGATTCCCACCGGCATCCTGCTCGTGGGCCCGCCCGGAACCGGCAAGACCCTGCTGGCCCGCGCCGTGGCCGGCGAGGCCGGCGTGCCCTTCTTCTCCATCTCCGGCTCGGACTTCGTCGAGATGTTCGTGGGCGTGGGCGCCAGCCGCGTGCGCGACCTGTTCTCCGAGGCCAAGAAGAACGCCCCCGCCATCGTGTTCATCGATGAGATCGACGCGGTGGGCCGCCAGCGCGGCGCAGGTCTGGGCGGCGGTCACGACGAGCGCGAGCAGACCCTGAACCAGCTGCTGGTGGAGATGGACGGCTTCACCCACAACGAGGGCGTGATCGTGCTGGCCGCCACCAACCGCAGCGACGTGCTCGACCCGGCGCTGCTGCGTCCCGGCCGCTTCGACCGACGCATCGTGGTCAACTATCCCGACTTGATCGGCCGCGAGGAGATCCTGAAGGTGCATTCCCGCAACAAGCCCCTGGGCAAGGACGTGGATCTGAAGGTGCTGGCGCGCCGCACCCCCTACTTCACCGGTGCGGATCTGATGAACGTGATGAACGAGGCTGCGCTGCTCACCGCGCGCAACGACCTGCCGGAGATCACCATGCCCACCATCGAGGAGGCCATCACCCGCGTCATGGCCGGCCCGGAGAAGCGCTCCAAGCGCGTGACTGAGCTGGATCGCAAGCTGGTGGCCTATCACGAGGGCGGCCACGCCATCGTCGCCTACTACATCCCCGAGTGCGACAAGGTGCATGAGATCACCACCATCCCCCGCGCCCAGGCCGGCGGCTACACCATGTATCTGCCCCAGGAGGAGTTCAGCTACGTGACCACCGCCCGCATGAAGGCCCAGATGGCCAGCGCCATGGGCGGACGCGTGGCCGAGGCCATCGTCTTTGGCGACATCTCCACCGGCGCGTCCAGCGACATCAAGCAGGCCACCGAGATCGCCCGCAGCATGGTCACCGAGTACGGCATGAGCGAGAAGGTCGGCCCTGTGTTCCTGGGCACCGAGCATGAGGTGTTCCTGGGCAAGAGCTTCAGCCAGCAGAACTCCGGCTTCTCCGAGAAGGTCAACGAGCTGATCGATTCGGAGGTCAACGCCCTGCTCACCGCTGCCTACAAGCGCGCCGAGGACATCCTCACCGAGCACCGCGATCAGCTGGACGGCCTGGCCAGCCTGCTGATCGAGCGGGAAAAGCTCAACGACGTGGAGTTTGACAGCTTCATGAAGGGCAAGGAGCTGCCCGAGGCGGAAGCGCCCGCAGTAGCGGAACCCGCGCCCTTTGAAAGCTCTGCCGTGGAAAGCGAAGCCGCTCCGGAGGAGGACGTGGAGGAACCCACCGATTTCGAGGAGCCGCAGGACTGATTCCCTCAACGCCTGCATCCAACCCCAAAGCCTTCTGCGCCGCCGGCCCTGTACCGGCGGCGTTTTGCATGCATTCCTGCAAGCTTTACATCATCTTCCCATTTTCACCGCAGGAATTCACCGATTTTTCAATCATATAAAACGAAATACGCTTTATCAATCCCCCGCGCTGTGTTATAATATTGGTATATCAGTTGAGGAGCAAATGCATGATGGAACGCAAACCCAACACCGGTGCAGGTTCCCGCAGCAGGACTGCTGCCACACCCAACCGGTCCGGTTCTGCCGCACGTAGCTCCGCATCCCGCAGCCGATCCGGCGCTTCTGCCCAGGCGGGCGGGCGTCCCTACGATCCCTACCGGCCATCCGAACAGCGCCGGACGGATCCCTACGGCAGAACAGAGGAAATGCGCAGCCCTTCAGGCGCTGCAAGCCAGAACAATATGCCTTCGCGGCGCGCAAACGCAGGCCGCTCAAATCGCAGGAGAAGGTCCTCCCTGGGCCTTGTCCCGTTTCTTGTGCTCGTCTGCCTCATCGCCGCAGCGGTCTATTTCGGCAGGATCTACTTCACCGTCGCCGCAAACCGCGATACCTTCTGCGCAAACATCAGCGTAAACGGCATCCTGCTGGATGACTGCACGCTGGAGCAGGGCGTGCAGACCGTGCACGATGCACTGGACGCGCGCATCAACACACAGTACACCCTCACTGCGGGAGACCAGAGCTGGACCTTCTCCCCGGCGGACTTCGACGCCAGCATCGACGCCGATTCCTACATCCAGCGCGCCTGGAACATCGGCCATGTGGGCACGCTCTTTGACCGGAAGAAGGACATCGAGAGCCTGAAGCAGAGCAGCGTGGAATTCAATGCGGAGCTGCAGTACGACGAGGAGCTGATCGACGCCTTCCTGCAGCCCATCTACGACGCGCTGTACGTGGAGCCTGTGAACGCCACGGTGGTGGTGGCCTCGGACAAGCCCTATCTCTCCGGTGAATCCCAGGAGGGACAAAAGCTGGATCTGGAGGCGGCAAAGGCGCTGATCGTGCAACTGGTGGAGACCGGCAGCGGAGACACCGAGCTGCCTCTGCTGCCCATCGAGCCCAGCATCAGCTCGGACGCAGCGAAGGGCGGCTTCAATGTGATCGTGGAATACGCCACGGACACCTCGTTCCGAGGCTCCGCATCGCGCTCCAACGTGGCCAAGGCGCTTGGCTACTTCAACGGCTTTGCCGTGCACCCGGGCGACACGGTGGACTTCAACGCCATCGTCGGCCCCCGCACCGAGGCGCGCGGCTGGAAGCTCGCACCCGAATACGCGGGCAACACCTCGCAGGACGGCTACGGCGGCGGCGTGTGTCAGGCCAGCTCCACGCTCTACGGCGCGGTGCTGCTGGCGGGCATGGACATCATCGAGCGCTCGAACCACTCCATGACCGTCTCCTATGTCGAGCCCAGTTTGGATGCGGCCGTGACCGACACCGGCTACAAGAACTTCGTGTTCCGCAACAACTCGGAGCACACGATTTACATCTACACCTCCGTCACCAAGGAATACGCGACGGTGACGATCTACGGAAACCGCCCGGCATACCGCTATCAGCTGTACTCCAACGTCCTCAGCAAGGACAGCAGCTGCAAGTATACCAGCTACAAGCCCGACGTGGACGGCAAGTACTGCTACTACACCACCGAGACCAAGCTGCGCACCCAGGGGCATCCGGCCTGCACCAGCGAGGGCTGGCTGATCGCCTACGACTGGGACAGCGGCGTGGAGGTCTCCCGAAAGCAGCTGTCCTACGACAGCTACGGTTCCGGCACCGACATCTATTGGCGCGGCATCCACGATCCCGCAACAGGCGAGGTTGTCGCGTATGAACAAGAAGAATAAGGAGCTTGAAAAATGAAGAAGTGCTTTTTCACGGAAAAGGGCCCCAAGGCCATCGGCCCGTACTGCACCGCCACGGTCAGCGGCAGCGTGGCCTTCCTCTCCGGCATGCTAGGCATCGATCCTGCCACCGGAAAGCTGGTTGAGGGCGGCGTAGAGGCGCAGGCGCGCCAGTCCATGCAGAACATCTGCACCGTGCTGGAGGAGCTGGGTCTCTCCGCGAAAGCCGTGCTGAAGACCACCGTGTTTCTCAGCGACCTGAACGACTTCGGCAAGGTCAACGCCATCTATGCGGATTTCTTCGGCCCGGACTATCCCTCCCGCAGCTGCGTGGAGGTGGCTCGGCTGCCCATGGATGCGCTGGTTGAAATCGAGGCCATCGCCTCAGTGGAATGAGGTTTGCATATATCCTGGAATCAAGTTCGGTAAGTGAGCAAATGATAAAAGGAGTGTAGGGACTTATGTTTGACAGTGCGAATGTTTCCATTTTCGCGGGCAGCGGCGGACAGGTCTTTGCGGAGCGCATGTGCAAGTACATGGGCAAGAAGCTGGGCTCGTCCGAGGTCATCACCTTTTCGGAAGGCAACACGTTTGTCCGCGTAAATGAGTCCGTCCGCGACCGCGACGTTCTGCTGGTGCAGCCCATCGGCCTGCACGCCAACGACGAATTCGTAGAGATTCTGTTCTGGATGGACGCATTCAAGCGTGCCAACGCCCATTCCTGCACGCTGGTTATGCCCTATTTCGGCTATGGCAAGGGCGACAAGAAGGATGAACCCCGCGTGTCCATCCGCGCCCGCGTCTGCGCCGAGTGCATGGAACTGGCCGGTGCCGACCGCTTCGTCACCATGGATCTGCACGCGCAGCAGCTGCAGGGCTTCTTCAAGCGCCCGATGGACCACCTCTACGCCACCTTCATGCTGGCAGAGGTCGTCAAGAAGCTGGACATGAGCAACATGGTCGTGGTCTCCCCCGACGCAGGCTACGCCAAGCAGGCCCGCAAGTTTGCCTCCATGCTGAACCTTCCCATCGCCATCGGCGACAAGGAGCGCGTGGATCACACCGAAAACGCCTCCATCCTGGAGGTCATCGGCGAGGTCAAGGACAAGGACTGCCTGATCGTGGACGACTTCACCATCTCCGGCGGCACGCTGGTCAACCTGGCCGACAGCCTGGTCGCCCGCGGCGCACGCAGCATCCGCGCCATGCTGAGCCACAACATCATCTCCGCCTCCGGCGTGCGCAAGATCAACGCCAGCCGCATCGAGTGCGTGTACTCCACCGACACCGTCTCCAACCCCAACATCATCGGCGAGGAGAAGTTCAAGACCATCTCCGTGGCCCCGATGTTCGCGGAGACCATCATGCGCTACTACAACTACGAGTCCGTCAACGACATGTTCAACAAGCTGCCGGACAAGGTGGTGCAGGCGGGCTTCGAGCTGGCCGGGCTGAAGCTGTAAAACCGGAAATGTCAATGGGTCTGTCCCCAAACGCTTGTCGTTTGAAGACAGGCCCATCGTATTATGCGGCGGGGTGAAGGCACCCCGTCCTACAGCTATATACGGGCTTTCTCACGCAAAGGCTCCATCCCGATTCACAGGAAGGAGCCTTTGTTTATTACTTTGCCACCTTGGCCCAGCTGTCCTTCAGGCCGACGGTGCGGTTGTAGACGGGCAGTTCCGCAGTGGAGTCCTTGTCCTTGCAGAAGTAGCCCATGCGCAGGAACTGGAAGCTCGCGCCCACCTCGCTGTCGGCGATGTAGGGCTCGCAGAAGCCCTTGACCACCTTCAGGCTGTCGGGATTGATGCGGTCCATGAAGTCCGCGGGCGCGGCCTCGGCGGCGTCCTCGTCCTCGGTCTCGGGAACCTCGACCTCCTCCGGCTCCTCGTTGAGGATGGGCTCGTAGAGGCGGAACTCGGCGGGACGCGCGTCAATGTCGCTCAGCCAGTGCAGCGTGCCCTTGACCTTGCGGTTCGCGCCCTCGCTGCCGGAGCGGCTGTCCAGATCCACGGAGCAGATCAGCTCGACGATCTCGCCCTCTGCATTCTTCACGACCTCGTCGCAGCGGATGATGTAAGCGCCCTTCAGGCGAACCTCCTTGCCGGGGGCCAGGCGGAAGAACTTCTTCACCGGCTCCTCCATGAAGTCCTCCTGCTCGATGTAGGCGTGCTTCGTGAAGCGCACGGTGCGGGTGCCCATCTCGGGGTGATCGGGATGGTTCTCCACGGTCAGCTCGTCCGCCTTGCCGTCCTCCCAGTTGGAGAAGGTCAGCTTTAGCGGGTTCAGCACCGCCATGGCGCGGGGCGCGCTGTCGGCCAGGGCCTCGCGCACGCAGTGATCCAGCAGGCTACCCTCCACGGTGGAGTCGGCCTTGGCCACGCCCACGCGGCCCATAAAGTCCAGCACGGCGCTGGCGGGATAGCCGCGGCGGCGCATGGCCACCAGCGTGGGCATGCGGGGATCGTCCCAACCGGACACCACGCCCTCCTCCACCATGCGGCGCAGGTAGCGCTTGGACATGACGGTGCGCTCGATGTTCAGGCGGGCGAACTCGATCTGGCGCGGCGGCTGATCGGTGACCTCGGCGTGGGTGACGAACCAGTCGTACAGCGGGCGATGGATCTCATACTCCAGGGAGCACAGGCTGTGGGTGATGCCCTCGATGGCGTCCTGCACGGGGTGCTGGAAGTCGTACATGGGGTAGATGCACCACTTGTCGCCGGCGCGGTGGTGATGCATGTGCTTGATGCGGTACATGGTGGGGTCGCGCAGCAGCACGTTGGGCGAGGCCATGTCGATCTTGGCGCGCAGCACGCGGCTGCCGTCCGGGAACTCGCCGTTCTTCATGCGCTCGAACAGATCCAGATTCTCCTCCGGCGTGCGGTCACGATAGGGGCTGTTCACGCCCGGCTGGGTCAGCGTGCCGCGATTCCTGCGCATCTCTTCCGGCGACTGGTCGTCCACGTAGGCCAGGCCCCGGCGGATCATGCTGCACGCGATCTCGTACAGGCGATCGAAGAAATCGGAGGCGAAGTAGAGGTTGTCCCACT
>CAMBWJ010000051.1 GCA_945871545.1 uncultured Clostridia bacterium
TCTGCCGCGACTGGCTGCTGTCCCTGGGCATGAAGGAGGAGAACCTGCGCCTGCGAGACCATGAGAAGGACAAGCTGGCCTTCTACTCTAAGGCGACCACCGACTTTGAATATCTCTTCCCCTTCGGCTGGGGAGAGCTGTGGGGCGTGGCGGACCGCACCGACTACGACCTGTCCCAGCACACCAACCACTCCGGCAAGAACATGGAGTACCTCGATCCGGTGACGAACGAGAAGTTCATCCCCTACTGCATCGAGCCCTCCGTGGGCGTGGACCGTCTGGTTCTGGCCTTCCTCTGCGACGCCTACGACGAGGAGGAGCTGGAGGGCGGCGACGTGCGCACCGTGCTGCACCTGCATCCGGCGCTGGCTCCCTTCAAGGTGGCCGTGATGCCCCTGCAGAAGAACAAGCTGGGCGACCAGGCCAAGGCCCTGTACCAGCAGCTGTGCAAGAAGTTCCGCTGCGACTACGACGAGACCGGCTCCATCGGCAAGCGCTATCGCCGTCAGGACGAGATCGGCACGCCGTACTGCATCTGCGTGGACTTCGACACCGAGACCACCGGCAACGTCACCGTGCGCGACCGCGACACCATGCAGCAGGAGATCGTCCCCGTTGCGGAGCTGGTTTCCTGGCTGGAGAAGAAGCTGGAGTTCTAAGATCAGCTTTCATTGCTCCCCGATTGATTTCGGGGAGTTTTTTTCATGCCGCACGCTCCTTTTGCCAATTCATGGGGTCTAATGGGCAAATGGAACGCGGAGAAAGGCGGGGATGGACGATGAACGAGCGGGAGTTTTCCATGCGCGTGCACGGCTGCATGAACCGGCTGTGGCGCATCTCCTGGTCGATGCTGCGCTGCGGTGCGGACTGCGACGATGCGGTGCAGGAGGCGATCTTCCGGGCGTGGCGCAAGCGTGGAACGCTGCGGGAGGAAAAGTACTTCGAGACCTGGCTCACACGCATTCTGATCAACGAATGCAAGCGCATGCTGCGGCGCAGGGGCAGCGGAAATGCACCGGCGCCGGAATCCTACGCGGATCAGGCGGAACCGGAGAATCCGGAGCTGGCGGACGCCATCGCGGCGCTGCCGGTGGAGCTGCGGCTGCCCATCGTGCTGCACTACATGGAGGGCTATCGGATTCGGGAGATCGCCGGAATCCTGCGCCTGCCGGAGACCACGGTGAAGTGGCGGCTGCGCAGCGGACGGCAGCGCCTGCGGTGTGAGCTGGGCGCGGGAGAGGAGGTGCGGAGATGAATCGCAGGGACTTTCAGAGCGCGGTGCCGCCGATCCCGGCGCACTTCGTGCACGCGGCGGACGCTGCGCTTGCGCAGATCGGTTGGGCGGAGAGAAGGAACGCGCGGAGGGGAGGCAGACCTATGGGGCGAAAGATTCTGATCGCGGCAGCGGCGCTGCTGCTGCTGGCGGGCATGGCGCTGGCCGTGGGCGCGCGCTTCGGCATCCTTGACTTTTACAACGACGTGGCAGGCGATCCCATCGTGCCGCCGGAGGGCGCAGAGGCGGTCATTCAGAGCGACGTGGCTCGCCTGAAGACCGCAAGCGGCGCGGTGATCACCGTCGAGGAGGCGGCCTGGTCGGGCAGCAGCTTCACCGTGGTGACGCACTTTGTTCCCGCGCCGGATGCGGAGGGCGTGCCGTTTCCGCCCGATCTGCGGGTGTTGAACGCGGAGTGGGAGGACCTCGGCTCCTCCGACCAATCCTTCCCGGACGGAAGCGTCAGCTGGATGCACAGCGGCCGCGTGTCGGATGCGGACGCTGCGCCGCAGGTGCTGGCCTGCGTGCTCTCGGTTCAACTGGGCGGAGGCGACGGGGTGGTGGAGATCCCCTTCGAGCTGAAGCACAGCGACGGCGGCATGGCGCTGCGGCTTCTTCCCCGGAACGCGGGCGAACGCTGGAGCGTGGTCTCTGCCGAAATCGACTGCGGCAGGCTCGAGAGCACGCTGGACGTGCGCTATCGCTACCAGCCGCTGCCCGAGGAACTGATGGGCGTGAGCCTGCGCCCCTTCACGGCGGAGGGCGAGGAGATTCCGTGGGAGTCCGGCTCCTCTGCATGGGAGGAGCAGGCGGACGGCACGCTCCTCTGGCACGTGGTGCTGCGGATTCAGAGCATGGACGTGGTTCCGGAGACGCTGATCCTGCAACCCAAGGTCATCGATTCCTACGATTGGCTGGAGCCCATCGTGTGCGATGTTGTGCCGGAGGAAGAATAAAACGAAATGCGCGTCATCCCTATCCCGAATTCGGGACGGGGATGATTTATGTTTTGGGGAATGTTAATTGATGGACACATTCCGGCGACTTTACAAACTTCTGATCTTTCTCGTATTTTTCCCGGACGATTCTGCCCTAGTATAGAAGCGTACCCAAGATCAAAGAAAAAAACGAGACAGAAGGAAGGACAAGACTTATGAAGAAGATTCTGGCAATGGTATTGGCGATGCTGCTGGTCATCGGCAGCGCATGCGCGGCGAATGAAATCAACGTGATCTCCCGCGAGGACGGCAGCGGCACTCGCGGCGCGTTCATCGAGCTGTTCGGCATCGAGCAGAAGGACGCGGACGGCAACAAGGTTGATTACACCACCGACGAGGCGGACATCACCAACAGCACCTCGGTCATGATGACCAGCGTGGCCGGCAATCCCAGCGCCATCGGTTACATCTCCCTGGGCTCCCTGAACGAGACCGTGAAGGCGGTTGCCATCGACGGCGTGGAAGCCAGCGTTGAGAACATCAAGGCCGGCACCTACACCGTGGCCCGTCCCTTCAACATCGCCACCAAGGCTGAGGTCTCCGAGGCTGCGCAGGCGTTCATCGACTTCATCCTCAGCGCCGAGGGCCAGGCGGTCATCGAGGCGAACGGCTACATTGCAGTCGTCGAGGATGCTCCGGCCTATGCGGGCAGCAGCGTCGAGGGCAAGGTCGTCGTCGCCGGTTCCTCCTCCGTCACCCCGGTCATGGAGAAGCTGAAGGAGGCCTATGAGGCCATCAACCCCAACGCCAACATCGAGGTGCAGCAGAGCGACTCCACCACCGGCATGAACAACGCCATCGAGGGCGTGTGCGACATCGGCATGGCCTCCCGCGCGGTCAAGGACAGCGAGATCGAGGCGGGCCTGACCTCCACCACCATCGCAATGGACGGCATCGCGGTGATCGTGAGCAATGACAATCCGGTTGACGGCCTGGCCGCCGATCAGGTGCGCGCCATCTACATGGGCGAAATCACCGACTGGAGCGAAATCAATGGCTAATCACCTTCGGAAATCGAAGGGCGCAATGAAGGAGACCCTGGCAAGGGTCCTCTTCATTTGTGCCGCTTGTATCTCCATTCTGGCGGTCTTTCTGATCTGTATCTTCCTCTTTGCCAACGGACTCCCGGGCATGTTCAAAATCGGCGTGCTGGATTTCCTGACCGGTACCAAATGGAAGCCGGGCAACGACGTTTACGGCATCCTGCCGATGATCCTTGGCAGCGTGTACGTAACGGCGGGCGCGTTAATCATCGGCGTACCCGCGGGCCTGCTGACGGCGATCTTCCTCTCTCGCTTCGCGTCAGGCAGACCTGCGAAGATGATGCGCTCCGCCGTATCCCTTCTCGCAGGCATTCCCTCGGTGGTCTACGGCTTCTTCGGCCTGGTGGTGATCGTGCCGCTGATCCGCATGATCTTCGGTGGCAGCGGCTCCAGCCTGCTGGCGGCCTGCATCCTGCTGGGCATGATGATCCTGCCAACAATTATCACGCTGTCGGAGTCCGCGCTGAACGCCGTGCCCCAGTCCTACTATGAGGGCGCGCTGGCGCTGGGCGCAACCCACGAGCGCGCGGTGTTTACGGTGATCCTGCCCGCAGCCAAGTCCGGCGTGCTGGCGGCCATCATCTTGGGCGTGGGACGCGCCATCGGCGAGGCCATGGCGGTGATGATGGTGGCGGGCAACCGCGCCGTGATCCCCAACAGCCTGGTCAAGGGCGTGCGCACGCTCACCAGCAACATCGTCATGGAGATGGGCTACGCCACCGACCTGCACCGCGAGGCGCTGATCGCCACGGCGGTGGTGCTGTTCGTGTTCATTCTGCTGATCAACCTGCTGTTTTCCGTCATCAAGAGAAAGGCAAAGCTGTAAACTATGAGCGCAAAGACAAAAGCAAGGCTGATGCGCCTGGCGACGTATGCGGGTGCGGCGTTTACGATGGTGGTCTTTCTATCCATCGTGGGCTACATCCTCATCAAGGGCGTTGGCCACCTCTCCCCGGAGCTCTTCGCCTGGGAGTACAACTCCGAAAACGTTTCGCTGATGCCGGCGCTGATCAACACGCTGCTGATGACGTTTCTGTCGCTGATCGTCGCGGTGCCGCTGGGCATCGGCGCGGCCATCTATCTGACGGAGTACGCCCGGCGCGGCAACAAGCTGGTCAAGCTGGTGCGCGTCACGGCGGAGACCCTGTCCGGCATTCCCTCAATTATATACGGCCTGTTCGGCTCGCTGTTCTTCGTGATTGCGCTGAAGATGGGCCTGTCGCTGCTCTCCGGCGCGCTGACGCTGTCGATCATGGTGCTGCCGCTGATCATGCGCAGCACGGAGGAGGCGCTGCTGGCGGTGCCGGACTCCTACCGCGAGGGCAGCTTCGGCCTTGGCGCGGGGCGGCTGCGCACCACCTTCAAGGTGGTGCTGCCCTCGGCGATTCCCGGCATCCTGGCGGGCGTGATTCTGGCCATCGGCCGCATCGTGGGCGAGACCGCCGCGCTGATCTACACGGCAGGCACCGTGCCGAAGGTGGCGACCGGGCTGTTCGATTCCACGCGCACGCTGTCGGTGCACATGTACGCCATCTCCCAGGAGGGACTCTACATCAACCAGAGCTACGCCACGGCGGTGGTGCTGCTGGGCATCGTCATCGGGATCAACGCGCTGTCCGCATGGGTGGCCAAGAAGATCGGGAGGAGCAACTATGGCAAAGTTTGACATACGCAATCTGAACCTGCACTATGGCTCGTTTCACGCGCTGAAGGACGTGAACCTGTCCATCGACGAAAAGGAGATTACCGCCTTCATCGGCCCCTCGGGCTGCGGCAAGAGCACGCTGCTTAAAACGTTAAACCGCATGAATGATTTGGTGGAAGGCTGCAAAATAACAGGAGATGTGCTGCTCGACGGCGAAGATATCTATGGAAACATGGACGCCACCGTCCTGCGCAAGCGCGTGGGCATGGTGTTTCAGAAGCCCAATCCCTTTCCGATGAGCATCTATGACAACGTGGCCTACGGCCCGCGCACCCACGGCGTGCGGGGCAAGGCGAAGCTGGATGACATCGTGGAGCGCTCGCTGCGAAACGCCGCCATCTGGGACGAACTGAAGGACCGCCTGAAGAAGGACGCCCTGGGGCTCTCCGGCGGTCAGCAGCAGCGGCTGTGCATCGCCCGCGCCCTTGCTGTGGAGCCCGAGGTGCTGCTGATGGACGAGCCCACCAGCGCCCTCGACCCCATCTCCACCTCGAAGATCGAGGATCTGGCCGTGATGCTCAAGCAGGACTACACCATCGTCATGGTGACCCACAACATGCAGCAGGCGGCCCGCATCTCCGACAAGACGGCCTTCTTCCTGCTGGGCGAGGTCATCGAGTACGGCGACACGGAGAAGATGTTCTCCATGCCCGCCGACAAGCGAACGGAGGACTACATTACGGGGAGGTTTGGCTGATGCGCGTTCGATTTGACGAGCAGCTGAGTCTGCTCAACCGGGAATTGCTGGAAATGGGTTCACTGATCGAGCAGTCCATCCGCAGTGCCACCCAGGCGCTGATTCGCCAGGACGTGGAGGCCGCCAACGCCGCCATCGCTTCGGATCACGAGGTGGATCAGAAGGAGCGGGAGATCGAGGCGCTGTGCCTGAAGCTGCTGCTGCAGCAGCAGCCCGTGGCGCGGGATCTGCGGCAGATTTCCGCAGCGCTGAAGATGATCACCGACATGGAGCGCATCGGCGATCAGGCGGCGGACATCTCCGGCCTGGTGATCTACCTGGCCGGCGCGCCGTATCTCAAGAAGCTGGAGCACCTGCCCCAGATGGCTGAGGCCGCCATCCGCATGGTGAGCGGCAGTCTGGACGCCTATGTGAACAAGGATCTGGAGCTGGCGCGCAAAGTGATGGAGATGGACGACGTCATCGACGACCTGTTCGACGTGGTGAAGAACGAGCTGATCGGCCTGATCCGAAAGAACGCCGACAACGGCTCCCAGGCGATTGATCTATTGATGATCGCCAAGTACTTCGAGCGCATCGGCGACCACGCGCAGAACATTGCCGAGTGGGTGGAATACGCCATCACAGGAAAGCACAAAGGGGAATACCTTGCATGATCTATTACGTTGAGGACGACGACAACATTCGCGAGCTGGTGGTCTATACCCTGAATCAGGTGGGGCTGGAGGCGCGGGGCTATTCCTGCGCCCTGGACTTCTACGCAGCGATGGAGCAGCAGGCGCCCGATCTGGTGCTGCTGGACATCATGCTGCCGGAGGAGGACGGCCTCAGCATTCTGCGCAGGCTGCGCGCCGAGGCGGCGACGGAGGAGATCCCCGTGGTCATGATCACCGCCAAGGACACGGAGTTTGACAAGGTGCAGGGTCTGGATCTGGGCGCGGACGACTACATCGCCAAGCCCTTCGGCATGGCGGAGCTGGTGGCGCGGGTGCGCGCGCGGCTGCGCAGGCGGGGGGTGAAGGGTGCGGTCAACCGCTTCGAGGCGGGCGATCTGGTGCTGGATCACCGGGCGCACACGGTCACGGTGCGCGGCGAAAGCGTTGCGCTGACCCTGAAGGAGTACGATCTGCTCCACTATCTGATGGAAAACCGCGGCACGGCCTTTTCCCGGGAGCAGCTGCTCAACCGCATCTGGGATTACAGCTACGAGGGCGGCTCCCGTACGGTGGACGTGCACATTCAGACCCTTCGGGCCAAGCTGGGCCACTGCGGCGAGATGATCGAGACGGTGCGCGGCGTGGGCTACCGATTTGGAGGGAAATAGCATGACCAAACGAATCTTCCGGGGCATCGTGCTCACGGCCATCGCGGCGGTGCTCATCACCTCCGCCCTGACCGGCGCGACGCTCTACGCCTACAATGTGCAGCGCATCACAGGAGAAATGCGCACGGAGGCGGGCTATCTGCTGCACGCGCTGTCGCTGACGGAGGATGAAGCCGCCTTCTTTCAGGGCTTCTCCAGCGACAACCGCGTGACGCTGATCGATCCGGACGGCACGGTGCTCTACGACAGCGGCGCGAAGGCCGAAACGCTTGCGAGCCACGCCGACCGCCCGGAGTTCCAGCAGGCGCTTGCCGAGGGCAGCGGCAGCAGTGAGCGATACTCCTCGACGCTTGCCGAGACCACCCACTACTACGCCGTGCGCACCGACAGCGGCAACGTGCTGCGCATCGCTAGCACCCAGAGTTCCATCATCGGCGTGTTTTTGCGCATCCTTCCGCTGCTGGTGATCATCTTCGCGGCGGTGGCGCTCTTGTCGCTGGGCATCGCCCGCTTCGTGGCGAAGCGCATCGTGGCCCCGGTGAATGAACTGAACCTGGACGAGCCGCTGGAGAACGACGTGTACGACGAGCTGTCCCCGCTGCTTGTGCGCATGGAGCGCCAGCGCGAGGAGATTGAGCGCCAGATGCGCGCCCTCTCCGACAAGCAGAGCGAGCTGAACGCCATCACCGAGAACATGCGCGAGGGCCTGGTGCTGCTCAATCCCCAGGGCGTGATCCTGTCCATGAATGGAAGCGCCGCCCGGATCTTCGAGGTGGACGCGGACAAGCACATCGGCGAGGACGTGCTGTCCGTCAGTCGCAATCCCGCCGTGCGCGAGGCCATTCATGACGCGCGCACCGGCAGCAACGGCGAGACGATCCTGGAGAACGGCGGCCGCTACTACCAGCTGCTGGCCAGCCCCGTGGCGGGAAAGGACGGCTGCATGGGCATCGTGCTGCTGCTGCTGGACACCACCGAGAAGTACACCGCGGAGATCAGCCGCAGGGAGTTCTCCGCCAACGTCTCCCACGAGCTCAAGACCCCGCTGACCTCCATCTCCGGCTTCGCGGAGATCATCCGCGACGGCCTGGCGCGCCCCGAGGACGTGAAGGACTTCGCGGGCCGCATCTGCAGCGAGGCCAATCGCCTGATCGCGCTGATTGCCGACATCATGGAGCTCTCCCGCCTGGACGAGCGCAAGGAGATCGGCGACCGGGAGCGCGTGGGCCTGCGCGCGGTGGCGGAGGACGTGCTCAGCCGCCTGGAGACCCCCGCGAGGGACAAGGACATCCGCCTGAGCCTTGCCGGGCCGGAGTGCGAGGTCAGCGGTTACAGCCTGCTGCTGGGCGAGATGGTCTACAACCTGGTGGACAACGCCATCAAGTACACGGGAAACGGCGGACACGTGGAGGTGCGCACCGCAGTCAGGGGCGACAGGGCCGTGCTCAGCGTCACCGACGACGGTATCGGCATCCCCAGGGAGCACCAGAGCCGCGTGTTCGAGCGCTTCTACCGCGTGGACAAGAGCCACTCCAAGGCCACCGGCGGCACAGGCCTGGGCCTGTCCATCGTCAAGCACGGCGCGGCCATCCACGAGGCGGAGATCGAGCTGGAGAGCGCGCCCGGCAAGGGAACCTGCATCCGCCTGATCTTCCGTCTGCCCGCCGGGAAGTGATACAAAAAAGCGCGATATAATGCATATTTATGCATCGTATCGCGCATTTTTGTGCAATAAGACGCCTTTGATCCATCAGATTTGCCCGAAGCGCGGCGCGCTTGTGCGCGAAATGTGACGTTTTGCATCCGAAGGGGAAACGGCTTGTAAGGAGAAGGAGTGCTGTGTTATAATGCTGATTGGGCAAGGCGAAGGCTTGGCCGGGTCGCTCACGCAAGTGCGGGAGCGACAATCATGAAATGACTATGGATTATGAGGTTATCATTATGCGGATACGAAAGCTTCTTGCGGCGCTGCTGTGTCTCATGCTGTGCCTGCCGGCAATGCCTGCTCTGGCGGCGAAAGACATGCCCTACACCATTGAAGTGGACATCGCCAATCAGATCGTCACGGTGTACTCCACCGCCGACGGCAGCATCGTGCGGCAGATGCTCTGCTCCTCCGGCATGAACGGCTGCACGCCCATCGGAACCTAT
>CAMBWJ010000052.1 GCA_945871545.1 uncultured Clostridia bacterium
GGCCGCCGGTTCTCGTTTGTGCGAAAGAGGGATCCGCATAGCCGTAGGGCGGGGCGCCGTCACCTCGCCGCATAAGATTGTGGGGCTGCCTCAATACGACAAATCGTTCTGAAACAGCCCCTTCATATTGTGCGTTTCAGGCTGCGTCCAGCAGCTCCGTCCATTCGTTGTCCACCACGATCCAGCCGGCGACGCCGCCGTCGGTCGTGCCGTAGCCCCAGGTGTAGCCGTCCGCCGCGAGCTTGCGCGTGACGGTGACGCTGGTCGGGCTCCAGAGGGTCGCCACCAGCTCCGAGCCGGCCTGCGCGCCGCTGCGCATGTTCAGCCCGCCCTCTGCCACGACGCGGTAGACCCAGGGGCCGTCCTCCGACGCAGCCGTGCTGTTCATGCGGGTGAAGTCCACCACGATGGTTCCCCTTCCGGCGGACCGGTTGCAGTTGTAGCTGTAATCCACCGTGAACACCAGCTGGTAATCGCCGTCCGGCAGTGAGCCAAACCGCAGAGCGGTGTCCAGCGTGGAGCCGTGCAGCGAATAGGAATACTGGCGGTTGGCCTTGGGCATGACGCTGACCGCGTCGCCCAGGCGCACGCCGTTTCTGCGGAATTCCGCCGTGATCTTCGTCATGCGGTTGGCGCAGGAGATCGTGCCGGTGACGCTGGTGGTGCCGGTGATCGTCGCGCCGTCGATGTTGCCCTCCGTCCACTCGAGGCCCGGGCGGGTATCGACCAGCTCGAACGGCCTGCTTTCGCCGCCCGCATAGATGTAGGCCGCCTCGTAGCGGACAGTTTCGCCGTCTGCGCCGATCTTCTCCTCAATGCGGAGCCAGTCGTCCGTGCCGTTGTCGATCAGCTCGCAGGACACGATGCGATCACCTGTCTGGAGCGCATCCACCGCCTCCGCCGAATCGAAGGGCTCGGCGCGCAGCGCGGCGGAGCCGGTCATGCGATAGACGCAGCTCTCCCGGCCGACGGTGGTGTACAGCTTGCGCGCGGGGGCCTCGCAGGGCGTGAACGTGATCATCGGCACGCCGCCGTACCAGCCCTGGTTGCCGTAGTAGACGTACTCCCGATCCACCCAGTACTCGCGGCCGTAGGACTTCATCTCCGCCCAGGTTCCGCTCGCGCTGTACCGCCCGGGCACGTGCCACGCGCCGTCCCGGGTGGGGGAGATCGTGACCCACTGCTTCGCCATTGGGTCGCAGTAGTAGGCGTGATAGCCGCCCAGGTGGCTGAGGGTGGAGCCGGTGCTGGAATCGATCACGTGGATCTTCGAGCCGTCCGAGGAAAAGCCGATGACCAGGATGTAGTGACCCTCGTAGCTAAACATGCCGCAGCCGCCGGCGGCAAACAGCGCCCGCAGCTTGCTGTAATAGCTCGCCGCGCCCTCGTTGGGGGAGATGGCGCCGAGGGTGAAATCGGGATAGAGCGCGTTCACGCCCTCCGCAAAGGCGTAGCCGTAGTCGGCGGGGTGGGTGAGCTCCGCGATCTGCTCCAGAAAGTCCTCCAGGTTCGTCCAGCTGTCGCAGCCCATCCATTGCAGGGCGTGCGCCACGGCAAACACGCCGCAGCCTGCGCGCTGAAGGCCGTACTGCTGCAGGCAGGAGGTTCTCCCGATGTAATCCCTGCTGCCCTGGCTGTAAATATGGATACTGTTGCTCGCCAGCAGGTAGTCCGCGCCCTCCGGCACGGGCTGCACCACCGCCGCGCCGAAGAGGATTCCCAGCCTGTCCGTCGAAAACTCGGCGGCGCTGCCCACTGGAACGTCCTTCGCGACGGTCAGCGCCGAGCTTGCGCCGTCCGTCTCCGTCACCTGCAGCACGTCCAGGCTGGAGACGCCGACCTCGTTCAGCGCCACCGTCAGCGTGAGCGCTTCCTCCGGCGCAAACACCTCTCCGTTCGCCGTGATTTCAATCTCATATGCGAAAACGACCGTCCGGTTCGCACCGGCGTAGTGCTGCACGTCCTCCTGGGACACGGCCTCCACCGTCAGTTCCGCGCCGAGGGGCATCCTGCCCGTGACGATCACGCCGTTCTGGGACAGCACCTGCTCCACGCGCTCCTCCATGACGGGCGGCTTCTCCTCCACAGGTGCATCCGGCTCAACGGCCGCCGCTTCCTTCAGGCGGATGCGGTACGCGCCCGTGCGCTCGCTGCCGTCCTCCAGCACGGCGTGGATGCAGAGCCGGTACGCTTCCTCGGGGTAATCGGCGATAGCCAGCGTTACGCGGGCCGTGTCGCATTCGATCTCCGCGACCAACTCCTGTCCGCATTTCCCGCCGTCGGGCCCGATTTCCACCCGGTAGCCCACCGCGTCGCCGTCAAATTCCCAGCGGAGCACGAGCTCCTGCGCATCCGGTGCATGGACGATGACCAGCTCCCGCGCATCCGCGTCGTAGCTCCAGCCCTCCTCCACCACGAGCTCCGGCTCCGCAGCGTCGCTGCGCAGCTCCGGCTCGGGCGCGACGGGCATCGGATCACTCCAGGGATCCAGCTCCGGCGCGGGCGCATCCTCCGGGAGAAGTTCCCCGGCGTCCTCCATGATCGCCGCTTCCTCCGGGGCAGGGCTCTCTTCATTTATTATCTCCGCTTCCGTCGCAGCGGCGGACGTGCCCAGCAGCATCGCCAGCGTCGCCAGCAGCGAAAGCGCCTCTCTCCATTTTCGCACAGACGGCCTCCCGATATATTGTTACACTAGTGTCATTATTCTATCGAAAATAATTAAGTTAAATATAACATGTGTGGGGATCAAAGTCCAATGCATTTTTGTTAAGAATTTACGCATCCATGGTCAGAAACGTCGGCTTTCGGGCCCCGCGGGCCGCAGTTTTTCTGTGTTTACAGGCATTCCGTGGCCATCGCGCAGGATTTGTGAACGTTTTTTAAACAATCCGGCTTTCCCGGAAAATGGCCCTCCGGCGGCGTTGTGATTCCCACAAAGCTGTGCTATAATCAGATTCGTAAATCTTGCGCAAACGCGCATAATTATGGAGGGACCCGAGAGATGAATCTGAAGAAAATTCTGTGCGTCTGTCTGGCGCTGGTGCTGGCACTGGCCGTGACCGGATGCAGCAACAGCAAGGACATTCAGGCGCAGCTGGACGCCGCCAACGTCTGCATCGCCGATTTGCAGGCGCAGCTGGATACTGCCATCACCAACGCCGCCGATTTGCAGGCGCAGCTGGATACTGCCAACGCGACCATCACCGAGCTTCAGACCGCCGTTGAGGCTGCCGCCGCCGAGCCGGTTGCCGCCACCGAGCCCGCGCTGGGCGACAGCGATGCAGAGGCGAAGATCGCCGAGCTGCAGGCGCTGGTGGATACCTACTATCCCTACTACATCGCACAGATCGTCGCCACCTTCGGCGAGGATGGCGTGGTCTGGCTGAAGGACGTGCAGGCCGCATACGACTCCGTGAGCGCCCAGTACGCCTCCTACGGCCTCGACCTTGCCGCATACGGCATGGAGGAGACCGTGAAGAAGGATCTGGTGGACAGCGCCGTTGAGGACGCTGTGGTCAAGGCCAAGGCCGCCGAGCTGGGTCTGGATGCGTTCGACGAGACCGCCCTGGCCGAGTTCGCAGCCTCTGCGGATGAAACCATGGAGAGCTACATCGACTACTACCTGGGCTACTACTACGCCGACGCGGAGGAGATCACCGACGAGATGCGCGCCGAGGCGGAGAAGTACTGGACCGACAACGGCTTCAGCCGCGAGGCCTACGCCGAGTCCCTGAAGAACGACGCGATCAACGAGGCCGTGTACGAGTACGTGACCAGGGACGTCGCCGTCACCGACGAGGATATCCAGGCCGAGTACGAGACCCTGGTCGCCGAGAATCAGGAGAGCTACACCAACGACCGCACCTACAATTCCGACCGCAACGCCGGCACGACCATCGCCTGGAACCCGGAGGGCTACCGCGCGGTGAAGCACGTGCTGATCAAGTTCAACGACGAGCAGTCCGCCCTGTACAGCGACCTGCAGAGCCAGCTGGACAGCCTGAACGCCGAGAAGGACGCCATCGTCGAGGCCCAGACCGCCACCGAGGCCCCCGAGGCCGAGGCGACCGCCGAGGCAACTGAGGAGACTGCCGAGCCTGAGGAGACCGAAGCACCCCTGCGCACGCTGGAGGAGGTCAACGCCGACATCGCCGCCTGCGCCACCGAGGTCGAGGCCCTCTACGCCCAGCTGATGCCCACCGCCGAGGAGGTCGTCGCCGCGTTCAACGCCGGAACCTCCTTCGACGAGCTGATCGAGAAGTACAACGCCGATCCCGGCATGACCAGCGAGCCCATCGCCACCATCGGCTACGCCGTTTCCGCCGACTCCACCACCTGGGATCCCGCCTTCACCGAGGGCGCGATGTCCATCGCCGAAGTCGGCCAGATCAGCGAGCCCGTGCGCGGCAGCTACGGCATCCACATCATCTACTACATGAGCGACGTCACCCCCGGCGAGGTCGCCCTGGATGAGATTCGCGACGGCGTGGCGGAGGTTGCCCTGAGCGACAAGATTGCCTCCACCTACGAGAATCAGGTTGCCGCCTGGATCGAGGAAGCCAACGTCGAATACTTCTATTCCAACTTCGGCATCGCCGGATAAACCGGGCTTTACGGCCGTCCCGCACCACGCGGGGCGGCCTTTGTTTTTGGAAAAAATCGCGCCTGTGCGGGGAAAACGCAGGTTGACTTTTTCCCAAAGCATAAATTATAATGAGCTAAAATAAAACAATCGTCAGGAGGAAATGCCATGAAGAGATTGCTTGCACTTGTTCTGATCGCGATGCTGCTCGTCTCCGCTTCCGCATTCGCGGAGGAGAGGCCCTATATGCGGCAGATTCAGCAGGACACCTATGTGTACACCCTGTTCATCACGCCCGAATCCTACCCTGAGGCTCGCCTCTCGCTCGATTATCTGGATTGGATCACTTGCGGATACAGCGAGCCCTGGGTGATCCGCTTTGGCGCGCCCGACGACTGCTTCCCGATTTCCTTCGACGAAACGGAATGCATATACGTCCACGAGAGCAACGGAACCATGTATTACTATGAGGCGCTGGAAGACTGTACCTATGAAAGCCAGCTGTACGAATGCCAGAACGAGGATTACATCGTTGCGGACGGCAGCGAGGGCTATGCAGCTTATGTCGAGCCCGATCGCGGCTTCGCCTATGGACTGGTCGGCCTTCCGGAGATCTCTGAAACTGCCATGCTGTACATCACCATCTATATGGGCGATCTTTTGTACTACGAGACGGAGGAGCAGAGCGCCGGGATTCTTGCGGAGGCGGTTTCTGCGGAGTGCGCACGCATCATGGGTGAAAAGACGGTTCAGCTGGAGGAGGACTTCTGGACCTCCAACGCCTATTGCGGCGTGAAGATGCCCAGCCTGGATCACGAAGGCGATATGCTGGTGCTTGACTTCCCCACGCTGCCCATTGCGGACGAAGATGGTTCGACGGTTGAGGTTGAGGCGTATCTGTATGCGCTGGAGGACAACTGCGCAAGCCTCTTCGCCGCCGCCGGGGAAAATACAATCGATATGGACGTGGAGCTGACCACCTACACCTATCTGGAATACGAACAGGAAAACGATCCCGCGAACTGCACGACCGTGACCCTGGCCGACGGAACGGTGTTCGACGTATACCTCTACAATCTGGCGGAGAACGGCGAGTCCAGTCTGGTGTACTGCAGCACGCTGCTTGCCGACGACGCCGGGTACGATCAGGATGAGAATCTCTATCTTGAGCTCAGCTTCGACAGCGATGGTGTGGAGTGGACCTCCGTGGATGAATTCGCCGAGCTGCTGGAAATCTTCATGCAGGGCGTGCGCTTTGTGGACGTCGATTCGGATCCCTACGTGCCCGGCGAGGCTCTGCCGGAAGCTGAGGAGCCCGCGGATGAAGCTGCGGCGGCCAGCTGGGTCTGCCCCTCCTGCAGCACCGAAAACAGCGGCAATTTCTGCTCCAACTGCGGCGCGGCCAGGCCTGCAGCCAACTGGATCTGCCCCTCCTGCAATGCGGAAAACGACGGCAACTTCTGCTCCAACTGCGGCACGAAGCGGCCCTGACGGAAATCACACAAATTGAGCGGCCGGCGAGCCGCTCTTTTTCATGCAGAAAATTCTGCCCTTGCCAGCCGTGCGCGACTGTGATACCATATTTTCAATAAGACTCTGGAGGGATCGGCATGCATTTTACCGATGAACAGCGGCGCGCCATCGAGGCGCGGGGCACGAACATCCTGCTCAGCGCGGCGGCGGGCTCCGGCAAGACCACCGTGCTTGTGGAGCGCGTGCTGGAGCTGATCGCCTCGGGCGAGACGCGCATCGACCGCATGCTGATCGTGACCTTCACCCGCGCAGCGTCCTCTGACATGCGCGCCAAGCTCACCCAGGAGCTGGGCAGGCGCGCCGCGGCGGGAGATGCAGTCTGCCGCGACCAGCAGCTGCTGATGGATCGCGCCAGCATCACCACGCTGCACGGCTTCTGCGCGGAATTCCTGCGCACCCACTTCGAGAGCGCCGGGGTGGATCCCGCGTTCCGGGTGCTGGACGACGCGGAGGCCCGCCGCCTGCTGGACGAGGCGCTGGACGAGGCCGTGGAGGAGGCCTACGCCAATCCCGACGAGCGCCTGACCCAGCTGGACTACGCCCGCGGCCCCAAGGGCGTGCGCGCCATGGCGGAGATTCTGCTGCGCCGCCTGGAGGAGCGCCCCGATCCCGAGGAATGGCTGCGCATGGCCTGCACGCCGGACGATGCGCTCTGCCGGCGCTGGCTGGACGAGCTTATGCGCGCCGCGCGCAAGGATGTGGATCAGGCGCTGCTGATGACCCGGCTGGCGCTGATGCACCCCGGCTGCAACGCGAACTACGCCGGGGCGCTGGAGAAGGATCTGGAGGCGCTGGAGCAGCTGCGCCGGATCGATTCCTGCGACGAATTGCAGCGCGCGCTGGCGGGCTTCAAGCAGGCTGTGGTGGGGAAGAAGCGCGACTGCGGCCCGGTGGACGAGGCGGTGAAGAAGCTGCGCAGCGACGCAAAGAGCGCCATCGAGCGCAGCGCACTGCGGGGACTGGAGCTGGGCACGGCGCTGTCCGATGTGAAGCAGCTCGCTCCCCAGCTTTCCCGCCTGGGCGAGATCGCGCTGCGGGCCCGGGAGGGCTATGAGGCGCGCAAGGCGGAGCTGTCCGGCCTGAGCTACGCCGATCTGGAGCACCGCACGCTGCGGGCGCTCCGGGACGACGACACCGCCCGCGCCCTGCGGGAAAGCTACGACTACATCTTCGTGGACGAGTATCAGGATACCTCCGACGTGCAGGAGGCGCTGATTTCCCGCATCGCCCGGGGCGACAACCTGTTCATGGTGGGCGACGTGAAGCAGTCCATCTACCGCTTCCGTCAGGCCGAGCCGCGGCTGTTTCTGGAGAAATACGCGGCCTATGATCGGGGTAACGGCGGCGCGCTGCTGCCGCTGACGATGAACTTCCGCTCCTGCCCGGCGATTCTCAGCTTCGTCAACCGCGTGTTTGAGCGCGCCATGCACGGCGGCGACAGCGAGATCGTGTACGATGCAAACGCGCGGCTGAACCACGGCAACCTCGGCCTCAGCGGCGGCGAGGTAGAGATCCACCTGCTGCAATCCCCGGACAGCGGCGAGGCCAGCGAGGAAATCCTTGAAATGAAGACCTGCGAGCGCGAGGCGCTGTTCATCGCGGGCCGCATCCGTTCTCTGATGCACGAAAACCCGGAGCTGAGGTACCGGGACTTTGCCGTGCTGACCCGCGCCAAGCGTGGCGTGCTGGGCCGCATGGCGGCGGTGCTCACCCAGCAGGGCATTCCCGCCTTCGCCGACGGCTCGGAGGACTTCTATGAATCCGTCGAGATTTCGCTGGCGCTGTCGCTTCTGAAGCTGGTGGCGAACCGCCGCAGCGACGTGGAGCTGATTGGCGTGCTGCGCTCCCCCGCGGTGGGACTGACTGCTGGGGAGCTGGCGCAGATTCGCATTGCCCAGCCGGACACGCCCTTCGTGGACGCGGCGCTGCATTGTTCACAGGGCGAGGATGAGCTTGCCAAGCGCCTGCGGGCCTTTTTCGATCTGCTGGACAGGTGGCAGCTGATGTCGCTGTGCACGGAGCTGGGCGTGCTGCTGCGCACGATTCTGGAGGAAAGCGGGCTGTACGACTGCGCGGGCGCGCTGCCGGGCGGCCCCCAGCGACAGGCGAACCTGAACCGCCTGATCGCCAACGCCGCCGCCTTCGACCAGAGCATCTCCGGCGCGCTGACCCGCTTTTTGCTGCACACGGAGAAGCTCCGCGCCCGGGGCGAGGGCGACGGCGCGCAGCTGCTGGGCGAGAACGACGACGTGGTGCGGCTGATGACGGTGCACAAGAGCAAGGGCCTGGAGTTCCCCGTGGTGTTCGGCGCGATGATGAACCGGCGCTTTGGCGGCGGCGGTCGGGGCGAGGCGCTGTCGGCCCACCGGGATCTGGGTCTGGGCTGTCTGTACTGCGATCCCGAATTGCAGACCCGCCGCAAAACCCTGCCGCAGCTGGCCATCGCCGAGCGGGAGAAGCGGGAGGATCGGGCGGAGGAGCTGCGCATCCTCTACGTGCTGCTGACCCGCGCGAAGGATCGTCTGATCCTCACCGGCAGCGTGGCCAGCATCGATTCCGCACGTGCCCGCTGGCGCGCGCTGGCGGACGCGCCGGGGGCGGCGAACAGCTATCTGGACGTGATCCTGCCCGCACTCCCTGAGGACGGCGGCGGATACGCGCGCATCGAGGCGCACCTCTCGCCGGTAGACGTGCAGGATGAAGCGGCCGACGTGCAGGAAGCGCTGCCCATCCCGGAGGAGGCCGACCCGGAGCTTGTCCGGGCGATCACATGGAAGTATCCCGACGCGGAGGGCGCGCGCATGCCGCTGAAGCTCACGGTCACGGGCCTCTTGCGCCAGCTGCAGGCCCCGGAGGCGGTGGAGGAGCTGGTGGAGCGCCCGATGTTCCTCTCGGAGGTTCCCGGTCAGATGACCGGCGCGGAGCGCGGCACGGCCTACCACCGGGCGATGCAGTGCCTGGAGCTTGCGCCGCTGCAGGGACTTAGCGGACGGGCATTGGTGGACGAGATCCGCGATCAGCTCGACGCGCTTGCCCACTGCGGGCGCATCCGC
>CAMBWJ010000053.1 GCA_945871545.1 uncultured Clostridia bacterium
GATGAGGCGTCCCGCCCTATGGGGGGCGCAGGGGCTCCTGGGGCGACGCGGCGGGATGAGGGCATCCCGCTCTACGGGGGATGTGCGGGGCTTGGGAGGCACGAAGAAGCTCCCTCCGGCCATCCGGTCGGAGGGAGTTTGATTTTGCGTTCTGCGCGTCAGGCGGCGAGGTCGGCGTAGCGGTACATGGGCTCGCCCTTCTCGTTGATGCTGACGTTGGTCAGGCGCGGATTCCACAGGCAGATGTACACCTGGGTGGTGACGGGGATCACGAAGAAGTTGTCGCCCACCAAAATCTGCTCGGCCTGATGCAGCAGGTCGTTGCGCTCCACCTGATCGCCGGTCACGTTGGAGGCCTCGATCAGCGCGTCGTACTCGGGGCTGTTCACGCCGTTGTAGTTGCCGCCGGAGTAGGAGGTGTAGAGGTCGAGGTAGTTGATGGGATCGTTGAAGTCGGCGGTCCAGCTGTGGCGGATCAGGTCGTATTCGCCGTTGGCGCGTGCGGAGGAGTACACCTGATCCTCAACGCCGTTCAGCTCGATGGTGACGCCCAGGTTCTGCTTCAGCTGGGCCTGGATGGCCTGGGCAAGCAGCGCGTCCTTGTCGCTGTTGGGATAGGTGTAGGTCAGGGTCGGGAAGCCCTCGCCGCCCGGATAGCCCGCGTCGGCCAGCAGCTGCCGGGCGCGCTCGACATCCTCGATGAACAGCGGATCGCGCTCCTTGGAGAAGTACTCGGCGGAGCAGTTGGACATCATGAACTCGGCCACATAGGAGGTGGAGGGGATGTAGTCCGAGCCGATGACGGCGCAGATCTCCGCGCGATTGATGCCGATGGCGATGGCCTCGCGCACGCGCGCGTCGTTCAGCGGCTCCACGCTCAGGTTGGGCAGCATGAACTTGGAGGTCAGCATGTTCCAGATGAACAGCTCGTCGGTGCCTGCGTAGGCGTCGGCGATGTAGTCCGGAAGGCCGGTGGCCACGTCCACCTCGCCGGTCTGATAGGCAGCCAGCAGCGCCTGCTGGTCGTAGATCAGATGGACGTTGATGACGTCGATGCTGACCGCGTCGGCGTTCCAGTAGTAGGGGTTCTTCCTGACGATGTAGTGGTCGCTGTCCACGTACTCGGCCAGGTAGAACGCGCCGTTGCCCAGGCTGGTGGCGGGGTTCTTCCACCAGGAGGGGTCCTCCAGGGTGGCAAGGCCGGCCTTGGAGGGATAGAACGGGCCGACGGTCAGCAGGCTGGTGAAGTAGGTGCAGGGGGCCTTGAGGGTCATCTGGAGGGTGTAGTCGTCCAGAGCGACCACGGCCACGTCGTCCAGGCTGCCCTCGCCGCTGCGGGCCTCCTGCGCGCCCACGATGCTGTAAAGCACGCTTGCGTAGATGGACATGCCGTTGTCGGGGTTCAGCGCGCGCTGGATGGTGTTGATGAAGTCGCCCGCGACCACGGGGGAGCCGTCGCTCCACTTGCCGTTCTCACGCAGATGGAAGGTCCAGACCAGCTGGTCGTCGGAGACCTCGTAGCTCTCGGCGGCCTCGTAGACCACGTTGCCGTCCGCATCGAAGCGGATCAGGGGATCCACGCACAGCTTGGCGTACTCGGTCCACATGTCGATGGCGATGCCGGCGGGATCGAGATCGCCCGCGCCGGAGACGGTGGCGATGTTGAGCACCTTCTCCGCGCCCTCCGCGGACGCGAAGCTCAGCGAGGTGACGGCCATGACCAGAATCAGGGCCATCGCCAGAATCCTGTAAATGTTCTTCATGTTGGTTCCTCCTGTGTTCAATATCAAACGGACTTGCGTCCGCTGAGCGCAAAATGGGTCTATTCCGCGTGGTGGCAGGCCACCTGTCGTCCGCCCACGTCCTTCAGAGGCGGCTTTTCGTTGCGGCACTGCCAGGTGGCGTACAGGCAGCGGGGCGAGAAGGGACAGCCCGGCGGCAGATCGATGGGGCTGGGCACCTCGCCCTCCGGCAGGATGAGCTTCTGCCTGCGCGCCGTCACCGGGTCGGGCTGGGGCACGGCGGACATCAGCACCTGGGTATAGGGGTGCAGGGGATGGTCGCAGACCTCGTCCGCGTCGCCCACCTCCACCAGCGCGCCCATGTACATCACGCCGATCCTGCGGCTGATGTGGCGCACCATGGTCAGGTCGTGGGCGATGAACAGGTACGAGATGCCGCGCTCGGCCTGGATGCGCTCCAGCAGGTTCACGATCTGCGCCTGGATGGACACGTCCAGCGCCGAGATGGGCTCGTCGCAGACGATGAACTCCGGGTTCAAGGCCAGCGCCCGGGCGATGCCGATGCGCTGCCGCTGTCCGCCGGAAAATTCGTGGGGATAGCGCCGGATGTGGTCGGGCTTGAGGCCCACCGTCTCCAGCAGCTGCTGCACCCGCTCGGCGCGCTCCTTCCCGTCGCAGAGCTTGTAGATCTTCATCGGCTCCGCGATCAGCTCGCCCACCGTGAAGCGCGGGTTCAGCGAGGCGTAGGGATCCTGAAAGATCATCTGCATGCGCTGGCGGTAGGGCTGCATCTGCTTATGATCCAGATTGGTGATCTCCGTTCCACCGCAGAAGATGCGCCCGGAGTCCGGCTCGTACACCTTCAGGATGGTGCGGCCCAGCGTGCTCTTGCCGCAGCCGCTCTCGCCCACCAGACCCACGGTCTCGCCGCGCCAGATGGTGAGCGTCACGCCATTGACGGCGTGCACCACGCCCTTCTTCCCGAAGGGGCCTGCCTTCACGTGGAACTGCTTGACCAGGTTCTCCACGCGAATCATCGGATCAGCCATGCGCTTCACCCCGCTCTCTGTCCTGCGCTTCCACGATGGTCTGCGCCTGTTCCCTGCAGTACAGCCAGCAGCAGGCGCTGTGGCCGGGGCTGAAGGAAGTCGTGGCGGGCAGGTAGTCCCGGCAGATCTTCATGGCCGCGTCGCAGCGGCTTGCGAAGGGACAGCCGGTGTTGATGTGCAGCAGATCCGGCGGCGTGCCGGGGATGGACGCGAGCTCTCCCCGGGCGAAGCTTCCGTCCGGCAGCGCCTGCCGCCGTGAGATGCTGTTCAGCAGTCCCTTCGTGTAGGGGTGCTTCGTCTCGTAGAAGATTTCGTCGGTGGTTCCCGTCTCCACGATTCTGCCGCCGTACAAAATCGAAATCCGGTCGCACAGCGAGGCCACCACGCCCAGATCGTGGGTGATCATGATGACCGACGTGCCGTCCTGACGGGCGCGCCTGCGGATGAGCTCCAGTATCTGCGCCTGCACGGTCACGTCCAGCGCCGTGGTGGGCTCGTCGGCGATCAGGAGCTTGGGATTGCAGGCCAGCGCAATGGCGATGATGATGCGCTGGCGCATGCCACCGGAGAATTCGTAGGGGTACTGCTTCATGCGCTTCTCCGGGCTGGGGATGCCCACCAGCTTGAGCAGCTCCACGCCCCGCTGCCACGCGTCGCGCTTCGAGCACTTCTCATGGGCCACGATACCCTCGGTGACCTGCGTGCCCACGGTGAGCACCGGGTTCATGTAGGTCATGGGATCCTGAAAGATCATGCTGATCTCGTTGCCCCGGATTCCGCGCAGCATGCTTTCGTGCTTCCTGCGCTCCGCGCGGCTGTCCCTTCCCACCGGGGACAGCTCCCGGCCGTCAAAGCGGATGCTGCCCTTCTCCACGCGGCCGTTCCGGGCGATCAGGCCCAGGCAGGACAGCACGCTCACGCTCTTGCCGGAGCCGCTCTCGCCCACGAAGCCCAGTATCTCGCCCTTATCCACATGGAAGCCCACGTTGCGCACCGCGCGCACCGTGCCCTGCCGGGTGGCGAAGGACACGCACAGATCGTTTACCTCCAACAGTCGTTCAGCCATCAGCGCTTACCTCTCGGATTCAATGCCGTTTCCAGACCCTCACCGATGAAGTTGAGGGAGAAGATGACGATGCAGATCACCAGCACCGGCCAGACCATCTGCATGGGATAGACGTTCATCAGCATCTTTGCGTCCTGCGCAAGGGTGCCGAGGCTGGCCATCGGCGCGGAGATGCCGATGCCGATGAAGCTCAGAAACGCCTCGGTGAAGATCGCCTGGGGAATCATCAGCGTCACGGTGACGATGATCGGGCCAAGGCTGTTGAGCAGCAGATGCCGGAACAGGATGCGCTTTCGGCTCGCGCCGATCACGAAAGCCGCCACGGAGAACTCCTGCTCCTTCAGCGACATCACCTGGCTGCGCACGATGCGCGCCATGTTGATCCAGCCGTTGACGCAGATGCCCAGCATCACGCTGTAAATGTTGGAGCCGAAGATCAGCATCAGCAGGATCATGTAGATCATGGCGGGCACGGCGTAGATCACGTCCACGATGCGCATCATGACCATGTCCACCCGTCCGCCCACGTAGCCCGCGATGCTGCCGTAGAGCACGCCGATCAGCAGGTTCAGCGCCGTGGACGCAAAGCCCACCAGCAGGCTGACCCGAGTGCCGTAGAGCACGCGGGTGAGGATGTCGCGGCCCATCTGATCCGTGCCGAACCAGTGGGCGGCGGATGAGGACTGATTGCGGCTCATCGCGTCCATGCCGTCGTAGGGGTAGGGCGAGAGCATCGGGCCAAAGATGGCCGCGCACACCAGCACCGCAAGCAATATCAGTCCCACCAGCGCAAGGCGGTTGCGGGAGAAGCTCTCCCACACGTTGCGCGCAAAGGACTTGCTCTTCATGGCGACGAACTGCGTGTCGCGATCCTCCTGCGGCAGCGGCTCGAAGTATTCCTCAGGTCTCAGCATAGCGTTTCCCTTATCCATCCGTCAGTTTGATTCGGGGGTCCACCAGCGCGCACAGAAGGTCGGCAACCAGATTGCACAATATGATCAGCGCGCCGATGAAGATGGTCAGGCCCATGACCACGGTGTAGTCGCGGTTGGACACCGCCGTGACGAACTCGCGGCCGATGCCGGGGATGGTGAAGATGGTCTCCACCACGAAGCTGCCCGTGAGCAGAAAGGCGATCATCGGGCCCGCAGTGGTGATCACCGGGATCATGGCGTTCTTCAATACGTGCAAGAGGATGATGCGCCCGCCCGAGATGCCCTTGGCCCGGGCCATCACCACGTAGTCCTGCTGCATGGCCTCGGCGTAGCTGGTTTTGACCAGGCGGCTGATCTGGGCGATGGGGTACACCGCCAGCGTGATCACCGGCAGCACGTAGTGCATGGGCGTGCCCAACCCCAGCACCGGGAACCACTTCAGCTGCACACCGAACACCAGCATCAGGATCAGCGCCAGCACGTAGTTCGGCACGCTGATGCCCAGCGTGGTGAAGGTCAGAATCCCGCCGCGCACGAATTCACGCCCCGTCGCCGCCATCCATATGCCGATGGCCGTGCCCACCACCAATGCCAAAAGGAAGGCGATGCCGCCCAGGCGCATGGTGGCCGGAGCCTCCTGCAGGATCAGTTCGCTCACGGTCACGCCGGACTTCTTGTAGGAGATGCCGAAGTCCCCCTGCAGCAGGTTCCAGATGTACTTGCCCAGCTGCTCCGGAATGGGCCGATCCAGCCCGTAGTGGGCCATCATCTCCTCCTGATTCGCCGGGGTCAGGTTCGCCACGTCGAAGGGATTGCCCGACATCAGCCGCACCAGCAGGAAGGTGACCACGATCAGCGCCAGCAGCGTGATCAGACCGACGCCGATGCGCTTTGCGGCGTACTTCAGCATGACTGCTCCTCCTCCGGCCGCTTCACCGGCACGAAGCGCGCCTGATTCATCAGCGGATGCTCCAGCTCGATGGCCCCCGGGCGGGGGCAGACCATCACGCAGCTGCCGCAGTAGTAGCACTCGCCGGGATACAGCACGATGGGCGGCCTGCCCTTCTCCGGGTTGGGAATGAAGATGTCCACCTGGCAGATGTTTGCGCAGCGGTTGCAGCCCACGCACCTCTCCTCGTCAAAGCGGATGGGGCGCGCGCTGGAGGGAATCTTTGCTGCCGAAAGCTCCGGTCTGTTTGCCATAATACTCACCTGTCTCCATAGCGCTCCGCGCGCTGAGCGATGTAATCGCCGTTGCGCCGGACGTATTCTTCCTCGATGTCGCCGAAGTAGCGGTGGGGCGCCTCGCCCCGCACGACCCTGCCGCCCTCCTGCCGGATGGTGATGAACTTCCTGTCCTCCGCAGGATCCAGCTCCGGGTAGTCGCTGCGCTCGAAGCACAGCGGCGCGGAGGAGGACTTGCGCAGCAGGCAGGCGTTGATAATCAGCTTGGACACCTCCAGGATGTCCAGCACCTCGTGGGTGCGCATGAGTTCATGGGGATTGGAGCAGCTCAGCCGCGGCACCGCGTCGCGCTCGTAGCTCTCCAGCAGGTCAAGGCCCTCCTGCAGCAAATCCTCGCACTTGACCGCGCCGCAGTAGTTCTGCATGCACTTGCTGATGGCCATGTTGAGTTCCCGCCAGTCCATGCCGTCCTCCACGTACATCGGCGCGTAGAGGCGCGCTTCCTCCCGATCGATCTCCGCTTCGTCCGGCCCGGTGAAATCCACCGTCGCCGCCCAGTCCGCAGCCTTGCGGCCCGCATAGTAGCCCGTGGCGCAGGCGAAGCCGCAGCAGTCCGAGGCGAAGAGCTGGTCGCCCGCGGCGTAGATGCCGTCGATGTTGGTCTTGAGATCCCAGTCGTGCATGACGCCGCCGGGCGCGCCGAAGAGCTGGCGCTCCTGACCCAGAAACGCCGCCGACTGCCAGCCGGTGCCGTAGCTCTGCAGCATGTGCTTCTCGGGATCGAAGCCCCGCTGGGTGTAGTTCTGCAAAATCGGAATCTTGGTCTTGCCCTCCTCGCCCACCATCATGCCCCAGATCACCCGTCTCTCCATCTCGGGCATGCGGGAGAGATCGGCATAGAAGGGCAGCTTGTAGCCGCGCTTCATCAGTTCGTCGAAGGGGAGGGTCTCGGGGCCGCGATATTCGTACTTGGCCTCATCGATCACACCGCCCTTCAGAAAGAACTTCTGACCCGGCGCGGGGTGGTAGCGCTCGGACACGGTTTTCAATTCCCTGCCGTCCCGATCCACGTAGGGAATCTCCACGCCCCGCGCGTCCACCATCGTGGCGGCATACCAGGTGTTGTGGTTGTTGCCGGTGCCGTAGGGCGGAAAGCTGCGCCCGGCGGCGGAGAACTCGCCCTTGACGGACTTCTCCATCATCGTGAACTCCACGCCCGCGCGCCAGCCCATGGCATGGCCGCTGCCGATGGACTGTGTGGGGCGGAATTCGCACAGGCCCACCAGATCCGGATTGAACAGCCACACGCGGGCGGGCCGGGACATGGTGAGGATCGTGGCCTTCGCCTTGAAGACCATCAGCTTGCCGGTGCGCACGTTCATGCCCACCGCGCCGACGCCCCGCTTCCTGCCGTCCACGACGGCGGTCAGCAGCGCCGTGGCCTCGGTGCGGTCGAACACCATGACCCCCAGGCGCTTCAGTTCCCTATACAATGCGGGCTTGAAGGTGGAGCCCCACACCCGCAGCGTAAATTTATTCGTGTAATCGTAGGCGAACATCAGACCCGTCTTTTCGTCGCGGAACTCCGCGCCCGCAAATTCGCCCTCGCTGTCGCGCACCTTGCCGCCGAAGTCCTCCAGATCCAGCAGGCGGTCATAGCCCTCGCGGCACTCGATGTAGTGGGCGATGCCGTTGGAGTATTCGTCCTGCTCCCCGACGTAGGCCTCGGCGATCTCCTTCGGCGTGACCTTCGAGCAGGGGTTGGTGCAGGCCGATTCCCAGTGGTCGAAGCCGCTGCCGGCCGAGCCGCTGCGCTCCGTTGCACCCTTCTCCACCAGCGCCACCCGCAGACCCTTGCGCGCAGCCGCGATGGCCGCAAAGCAGCCCGCCAGGCCGCCGCCCAGCACCACCACGTCGCTCTCCACCGCCTCGCGCACGCCAAATTCGTTCGGATAGGGCCAATCATAGACGTTCTTCATCGCATTGCTTCTCCAGTTTAATCGTTCTTCCCCTATTGTACCATGATTGTCGCTCCCTCTGTGGAGTGAGCGACCCGGCCAAGCCTGCGGCTTGCCTAATCATATTGTATCACATATTTATTATAATGCAAGACTTATTGCAATAAAAAGTTTTATGTGAACATATTGGAAGGGCTTGACATTTCCCCGCAGATGGCAGAAAATAGGAAAAAGGGCTTGTATGTGCAGGGACAAAGGAGCGCAGAAATGATCAATCGCAAAATTCACTACTTCATCACGCTGGCGGAGTGCCTGAGCTTCACGCAGACCGCCGCGCGCCACAACGTCTCCCAGACGGCCATCAGCCAGTACATCTCGGGACTGGAGGAGCGGCTGGGGGTGCGTCTGTTCGAGCGCAACCAGCGCGCCGTGGAGCTGACGGAAGCCGGGAAGTGCTACTACACCCACATCACCCGCATGCTCCAGCAGTACGACGAGACGCTGGAGCAGCTGAAGGCCATCGACCAGGGCTACGCGGGCAGCCTGAAGGTGGGCGTGGGCGTGTACGAGTACTGCAACACCGAGGGCTTCTTCTCGGACTTCCTGAACAGCCACCCGGAGATCAAGGTGGACATCATGCAGTATCCCTACAGCGAGCTGACGGAGAAGCTGCGACTGGGCGAACTGAACCTGATCATCGGCGACGCGCTGTGCGAGGACTCCTTCAGCCGCCTGGGCCTGCAGTCCCGCACGCTGTTCACCTCGCCGAACTACATCGTGGCCGCGCCGGAGGTGGCCGAGCGCAACGGCGGCGACCTGCGCGCGATGCTGAAGCGGGAGTGCCTGATCACCACCTGCGAGAACACCGGGCCTTCGTCGCTGCGGATGCTGCGCGCGCTGGTGCAGGACGAATTCGGCTTCGTGCCCTCCAACATCAGCCAGACCAACTCGCTGGACGCGCAGCTGATGCTGGTGCGCGCGCGCCACGGCGTGGCCATGGTTCCCGGCTTCATCGTGGACGCCCAGGGCGCGGGGCTAGTGCGCTTCGAGCTGCCCAGCCGCCGGGAGATTTCCTACCGCCTGATGTGCCTGAAGGACAGCAAGAACCCCGCCGTGCAGCTGTTCTTCGATTTCGTCTGAAAATTGCATGCAAAAATCCCCGATCGCAATGGATCGGGGATTTTTTGCGCCGCGTCACAGCACGATCAGGTAGACCAGCGCAAGCAGC
>CAMBWJ010000054.1 GCA_945871545.1 uncultured Clostridia bacterium
GCGGGAAGCCTGTCGGATGTGCGGCAGGACATGTCCTTCAGCGCCGTCTACCTGCGCGTGCGCCGGGAGGCGAACTACACCGTGCGCCATCGCTGGCTGGGCGACCCGGACGCTGAGATTTATGAGGATGCGCACGGAACCGCCGTGGTCGGCGAGATCCTGCGCTGGGACGCGCCCGCCGAGGTTCCCGGCTACGCCTTCCTGCGGGCCGGGGAGCCGGAGCTCATCGTCAGCGCGGACGAGAGCCGCAACGAAATCGTGCTCTATTACAGCCGCGAGCTGAAGCTGACCTCCCAGAGCGCGGAGAAGATCTACGACGGCACGGAGCTGAGCTGCAACGAGGTTCTGCTCACGGGCAAGCTTGCCGGAACGGACGAGCTGCACGTGCTGCTGGACGGCGGCGTCACCGACGTGGGCACGGCGGAGAACAGCTTCTCCCAGGTCGCCATCCTCCGCGACGGGCAGGATGTGACCCGGAACGGCGAGTATGCCGTCACGCTGGAGACGGGCGCCCTCACGGTGCTGCCCGCGCCGCTGGAGATCACCGCCGGTTCCGACTACAAGCGCCGCGACGGCACGCCCCTGACCTGCGGCCAGTGGGCGCTGAGCGGAGGTTCCCTTGCGGAGGGACACAGCGTGGCCTCGATTCAGGTAACCGGCTCCCAGACGGAGCTGGGTACATCCCCGAACACGCCCTCGGACGCGGTGATCGTGGACGAGAGCGGCGCGGACGTGACCGCGAACTACGCGATCAGCTACTGCTCCGGCACGCTGGGCGTGACTGAGCGCCTGCCGCTGATCGTGATTGCCAACAGCGCCGCGAAGGATTACGACGGCGCGCCCCTCAGCGACGGCGGCTTCACTTGCAACGGCCTGCTGGAGGGCGACGCGCTCCACGCGCAGGTGCGCGGCAGCATCACCCGGGCCGGAAGCATAGAGAACGCCATCGGGAACGTGACCATCACCCGCGACGGGCGCGATGTGACCGGGGAGTACGAGCTCACCCTGCGCAGCGGTACGCTCAGCGTGCGGCCCATCGAGATCGAGATCACCGCAGCCTCCCGCACCCGGGAGTACGACGGCACGGCGCTGGTCTGCAACGACTGGGCGCTGACCCACGGTTCTCTGCTGGAGGGACATGCTCTGCGCAGCGTGCGCGTCTCCGGCAGCCGCACCGACGTTGGCTGGTCGGAGAACCTGCCCGGCGGCGCGGTGATCGTGGACGAGGGCGGCGCGGACGTGACCGCGAACTACGACATCCGCTACGTCGGCGGACGGCTGCGCGTGACCGACGTCCTCGACGATACCCAGGTTCCGCTGGGCGGCGATCTGTATCGCTGATTCCCCGCTCCATGCGGAGGAAAACCCTTAACATATCCAATATTACGACGGAGGTACTTACAACATGAATCGCAATGCAAACATCTTCCACTGCTGGGCAGCCGTGCTGCTGACCCTGGCCCTGCTGACCGGCTGCGCGCTGGCAGAGGAGACCGTACCCGCCATTCCGGAAGCCTTCGCGGAGCTGTATGCGCAGAATCCGCACGTGGTGGGTCAGCTGGAGATGGATCCCGATATCGCCCTGCCGGTGGTGCAGTGGGACAACAGCTTCTACATGGATCACGACTTTGACGGCAACGAGGACGTGGCCGGCACGCTGTTCGTGGACAGCCGCAACTCCCTCGATCCCCAGGACGATCACATCCTCATCTACGGCCACAACATGAAGGACGGCTCCATGTTCGGCTCCCTGAACAACTACCGCAACGTGGGCTTCCTGCGCAACACTACCTGCATCCAGTTCAACACCATCTATGGCGATGCGCAGTACGTGCCCTTCGCGCTGTTCGATGCGTCCATGACCAAGGATGACCCCAACTATTTCAAGCTGATCCGCCTCAACTTCAGCGAGGAGCAGCCCTTCGACGCCTTCCTGGCGGACGTGCAGAGCCGTTCCCTGTTCGACATCCCGGTGGATGTGAACGAGGACGACCAGCTGCTGAGCCTGGTCACCTGCAGCTATTCCATGGACAACGGCCGCTTCATCATCATGTGCCGCAAGCTGCGCGAGGGCGAAACCCCCGAGCAGATGTCGGCGCTGATTGAGCAGGCCAAGTCCAGGTAAGACGGGTACATACGAGGGTCGGAGGCGAAAACCTCCGGCCTTTTAGTTTGTCAAAAGGAAAGGATTCTACATTCGCGGGGTCGGGAAGCCGGACACATCCTCCGCCTCGGCCAGCATCGCGGCGCAGCGCAGCAGCTCCAGCGCGGAGAGGCGCGCATTCCCGCCCTCCATCGGCAGCAGGTCGTTGGCGGTGCAGCCCAGCGCGCGGGCGATGCGGCAGAAGCTGTCCAGACTCAGCTTCCTGCTTCCGCGCTCGATGTGCCCCAGAAATGAGGTGGAGATACCGGCGCGCTCGGCAAGCTGCTCCTGGGTCAGGCGCTGCTGCAAGCGGAGCTGGCGCACCCGCTTGCCGAGCAAAATATAGAGTTCATCGGCCTCTTTCACAATTCTCACCTGCCATTTAAGCACCATACGGTTCTATGCACTCCTAGTTTACCATCGCCTGTGCCATACTGTCAATAGAACTTTTCAGTACTACGGCAGGGGGTGATGGCTCTGTATTTTCAGCGACTTCGGGACATGCGCGAGGATGCCGACATGAAGCAGAGCGCCGTCGCCCAGTACCTCGGAATTCAGCAGACCGTGTATTCGAGGTACGAGAGGGGCGCGCGCACCATCCCCCTGGAGCATCTCATCAAGCTGGCGGATCTCTATAACGTATCCCTGGATTTCCTCACCGGCAGAACCCAGAACATGAAGGTGAACAAGTGACCCGGCCATGTTGCCGGGTTTTCTCATGCCATCGCACAGTTCATATCGAGATTTTGACGGGATATTACACAAGCCCGCTTTACAACGCAGCCCGTTTTGGGTATCCTTTTCAGGTGAATATGGAAGGAAAACTGGTGAGGGAAATGAATCGAACGGAAGCGGAGGAGCGGCTGTACTGCGCCATGACCATCGGCGAGGAGCTGCTGGTCAGCGGCGCGGAGGTCAACCGGGTGGAGGACACCATCCGCCGCCTGTGCCGGGCGGCGGGCGCAGAGCGCGTGGACGTGTTCACCATCACCTCCAGCATCGTGACCACCATCTACGGACCGGACTTCGGCGCGTGCACCCAGACCCGGCGCGTGTCGGGCATGGCCTACGACCTGAACCGCCTGGACGCGCTGAACCGGCTCTCCCGGCGCATTTGTTCGGAGAATCTGTGCCCGGAGGACGTGCGCGCGGAGCTTGAACGCATCGACGCGGGGCCGCGCTACTCCTTCGGCATGCAGCTCTTCATCTATGCGCTGATCTCCGGCTCCTTTTCGATCTTCTTCGGCGGCAGCCTGCGCGACATGGTGGCCTCGGCGCTGATCGGCATCCTGCTGAAGCTGTTTGAATCGGCGCTGCGCCGCAAGGCCCATAACGCCCTCGTCACTGGGCTGCTCTGCTCCAGCGTGGGCGGTCTGCTGGCCCAGCTGAGCGTGCAGCTTGGCCTTGGCATGCACGCCGATCTGATCGGCATCGGCAACATCATGCTGCTGATCCCCGGCATCGCCTTCACCAACTCCCTGCGCGATTTGTTCTCCGGCGACACCATCACCGGACTCATCCGCTTTCTGGAGTCCATGCTGCTGGCCATCGTGATCGCGCTGGGCTTCACCCTCGCCGGTCTGCTGTTTTGAGGAGGTGCGCCATGAATCCCATCCTTCAACTGATCGCGGCCTGGGCCGGCTCGCTGGGCTTCGCCATGCTGTTCAACGTGCGCGGCAAAAAGCTGGCCTTCGCCTCGCTGGGCGGACTGCTGGCCTGGGCGGTCTATCTGCTGGTCGCGCGCTTCACATCAAACGACTACCTCTGCGGCTTCTGCGCAAGCGTGGCGCTGACGCTCTACGCCGAGGTCATGGCGATCTGCCAGAAGTCGCCGGTGACGCTGTTTCTCGTCTCGGCGGCGATCCCGCTGATCCCCGGCGCGGCGCTCTACCGCGCCATGGACTGCGTGATGCACGGCGACTGGCCGGGGCTGTGGCAGCGGGGCAGCTACGCGCTGCTGTTCGCCGCCAGCATGTCCGCGGGCATCACCGTCACCACCATCCTGTTCCAATTGATTCGCGGCAGCCTGCACGCCCGCATCCATCCCCATGGCTGAGGGCGTTGCGCTTTTCGCGCGCATGTGTTAAAATAACGGCAACATAATTTTCCGGGAGATGGAACCATGATTAAGGCTGTATACTTCGACGCGGACGGCACGCTGGTCAGCTTCCGCACCCACGCGGTGCCGGAGGACACGCTGTCTGCGCTGCGGCGGCTGCGCGGCGCGGGCGTGCACTGCATCCTCTGCACCGGGCGCAACGGCGGAACCTCCGCCCCGCTGCTGGATACCGGCCTGTTCGACGGCGCGATCCTGCTCAACGGCCAGCTGTGCACGCTGAACGGCGAGGCGGTGCTGCGCAGGGCCGTCGACAAAAGCGATCTGGAGATCGCGGTGGACGGCGCGGAGAAGGGTGATTTCACGCTGGGCTTCGTCAGCGGCTACGAGAACTTCATGAACCGCTTCAACGCCCAGGTGTGGCTGTCCGACGAGTTTGGCGGCATGCCGCCCATGCGGCTGCGCCCTGCGCGGGATGCGCTGGAGATGGAGATCTACCAGATGCACATCTATGGCGCGCCCGGCTGCGAGGACGAGCTCATTTCCCGGGCCCCGGGGCTGATTGCGGCGCGCTGGAGCGAGAACTTCGCCGACGTGTTCCCCAGGGGCGGCGGCAAGGAGATCGGCATGCAGGCGCTCAACGCCCGGCTGGGCATTGCGCCGGAGGAAACCATGGCCTTTGGCGACGGCGAAAACGACGTGGGCATGCTGAAATACGCGGGCGTGGGCGTGGCCATGGGCAACGCCAGCGACGCGGTGAAGGCCCAGGCGAACTACGTCGCCCCCGGCGTGGACGATGGCGGCATCGCGCACACGGTGGAACTTTTTGCCGCAAAATTGGGTCTATGAAAAATACGGTTCGATAAGGGAGGTATGGATATGAAGCGGGCGCTGGTGCTCTCCGGCGGCGGATCGAGGGGCGCGTATGAGTGCGGCGCATGGCAGGCGCTGCGGGAGCTGAACGTTCGCCTGGACGGCGTGTACGGCACGTCCATCGGCGCGCTGAACGCTGCGCTGGTGGCCCAGGACGACTTCGAGGCCGCGCTGGATCTGTGGAACAACATCTCCATCCGGCAGATCGTGGCGGTGGACGAGGACGAGGACTTCTCCGTGGACACCATGCTCTCCCGCAAGCGGGACATCATCCCCTTCCTGCTGGAGAACGCCCACAACTTCAAGATGGACGTGTCGCCGCTGGTGCGGCTGATTGACGAGAAGCTGGACGAGGGCCGGGTGCGCACGTCCGGCATGCAGCTGGGCATGATGCTCACCCGCATGCCCCAGTTCAGCGGCCGCGCGGTGCGCCTGAACGAGATTCCACAGGGGCAGCTTGCCGACTATCTGCTGGCCTCGGCCTCCTGCTTCCCCATCTTCCCGATGAAGGAGATTGGCGGCGAGAAGTACATGGACGGCGGCTATGCCGACAACATGCCCATCGCCATGGCCATCGAGGACGGCGCGGAGGAGATCGTCGCGGTGGACATCCATCCCCAGCCGGTGCACCCCGAGTACGGCTGTATGCCCTTCCTGAAGCAGATTCACCCGCTGCACGATCTGGGCGGCTTCATGGACTTCAACCCCCAGCTGCTGCGCCGCAGCCGCTTGATGGGCTACTATGACACCATGAAGGCCTACGGGCGCTTCGACGGAATCCGCTACACCTTCACCCGGGTCAATGAACTGAAGATTTCCGAGGCGGCGCGGCGCTACACCCGGGAGATCGCGCTCTTCGACGCGGGCTGCGACGCGCGCGACGGCGACGCAGTGCTCATCGGCGCGCTGGGCGCGGAGACCCCGCTGCGGGCGCTCAGCTGGAAGGACGCGCTGCTGCGGGGCCTGGAGCTCTGCGCCCAGGCGATGGGCTTCCGTGAGGACGCGATCTACGATATGGACGTGCTCACCGGGCGCATCCTGAACTACGCCAGGAATCTGGACGGCGACGGCGCGCTGTGGGATCGCAGCATGAACGAGGCTGCCCGCGCAGGCGGGCGCGTGCTCACCGCGTGGATCTTCCTGTCCATGCTCCGGGAGAAGGACTTCCTCGCCCGCAACCGCCACAAACTGGCGGACTTCCCCATGGAGACCGCCGCGGCGCTGTATCTGAAGTGCATGGACGAGACGCTGTAGACACAAGGAGTGACCAACCATGAACATCGAACGAATCGCCATCGTCGGCATGGGCGCGCTGGGCGTGCTCTACGGCGACTTTCTCACCGAACATCTGGGCCGCGAGCGGGTGGGCTTCGTGGTGAACGCCGCGCGCCGTGAGCGCTACGAGCGCATGGAAGTTACCACCAATGGCCGCCGCTGCGACTTCCGGCTGATCGACGCTGGCGAAAACGGCGATCCGGCGGATCTGGTGATCTTCGCCGTGAAGGCCACGGCGCTGGATCAGGCCATGGAGGACGCTGCCGGACAGATTGGCCCGGACACCGTGCTCCTGTCCGTGCTCAACGGCATCACCAGCGAGCGGCTGCTGGAGCAGCGCTTCGGCGGCAGGAACGTGGTCTACTGCGTGGCGCAGGGCATGGACGCGGTCAAGCTGGGCGGTGCCCTGACCTACACGGTCATGGGCCAGCTGTGCATCGGCGTGCCCTCCGAAGAAAAGCTGCCCGCGCTGGACGCGGTCTGCGCGCTGTTCGACCGCATTGGCATGCCCTATTCCCGCGAGGAGGACATCCTCCATCGCCTGTGGAGCAAATTCATGCTCAACGTGGGCGTGAATCAGGTGGTCATGGTCTTTGAGGGGACCTATGGAACGATTCAGGCTCCCGGCAGGCCCCGGGAGATGATGATCGCCGCCATGCGCGAGGTGCTGGAGCTGTCGAAATATGAGGGCGTGAAGCTCACCGAGGACGACCTCAATTTCTATGTGGAGCTGATGAACACCATGTCGCCCCAGGGCATGCCCTCCATGCGGCAGGACGGCCTGGCCCATCGCAGAAGCGAGGTGGAGCTGTTCTCCGGCACGGTCTGCCGCCTTGCAAAAAAGCACGGCCTGTCCGTTCCGGTCAACGAGTGGCTGTACGCCCGCGTCCGGGAGATGGAAGCGGCCTACTGAGCTCCGTACAGAATTGCAGCGCCCCGAGGGGAAATCCCTCGGGGCGTTTTCGTCATCTGCCGGACTCTGCCAGCGAATTTTCCTTGATACGAATCCTTCCGAAGCGCAGCTCGATGGCTCCGGCGGGACAGACCTGTGCGCACTTGCCGCAGCGGATGCACTCGGCGCTGTTGATGTTCTTCAGCACCTGCACCTGCATGGGACATTCGCGCTCACACTTGCCGCAGGAGACGCAGCTTCCGCCGTCCAGCTCCATGCGGGTCAGGCTCACCCGGTTGAACAGCGCATAGAACGCGCCCAGCGGGCAGACGTACTTGCAGAAGGGCCGGTAGATCAGCACCGACGCAAGGATCGTCAGCGCCAGCAGGCCCAGCTTCCACCAGAACAAAAAGCCCAGGCTGCCGCGCAGGCTCTCGTTGGTCAGCACCAGCGGGATGCCGCCCTCCAGCGTGCCCGCCGGACAGATCCACTTGCAGAAGTAGGGCGCGCCCAGTCCGAAGCCATCCACCAGAAAGGCGGGCAGAGCCAGCACGAAGATCGCCAGCACGCCGTACTTCAAAAAGCGCGCGGGGCGGTCGATCTTCCCCGGGACGCGCAGCTTCCTCCCCGGAAGCTTGTGCAGCAGCTGCTGAATCCAGCCGAAGGGGCACAGAAAGCCGCAGATCAGCCTGCCCAGCAGCACGCCGAACAGCAGCAGGACGCCGAATACATAATAGGAGAAGCTCAGCTTGTTGCCGCTGACCACCGCCTGCATCGCGCCGATGGGGCATGCGCCCACCGCGCCCGGGCAGGAGTAGCAGTTCAGCCCCGGCACGCAGGCGGTCTTGAGCTCGCCAGAGTAGATGCGCCCGCTGAGGAAGCCGCGCAGGTGGGCGTTGGTGCCGAGGGTCGCGCCCAGCTGAATCCAGCCGCGGTAGCGGAACAGCCGCCCGCCCGATTTCTTCTTGCTCATGCGCCCACCCCGATGCACTCCAGGCAGATGCGCACGGCCTTGCGCAGCACGATCTCCGTCTCGCCCCGCAGCGCACCCAAGCAGATGCAGCCCACGGCGGCGGCAATGGCCAGAACGCGCAGCGCCCAGGTCAGCCGCGCCCGGCGCAGGCTCATGCTGCATCCTCCAGCATGGCCAGAACCTCCTGAATCACGCCGTAGTAGGCGCCCGCAGCGTCCTCCAGATCCGGCACGCCCACGATGGGCTGGCCCACAGGATTGCCCTCGCTGTCCAGGAAGTAGGTGGTGGGGAAGGCGTACACCTGGTAGAGGAACTGGTCGTAGATCTCCTGGGTGCCCATCAGCGTCTGGAAGTTGGTCGCGCCGGTCTGCTGAAGGATGTTGTAGGCCAGCTCGGTCTCGGTGGTCGCGTCGTCGCAGATGGTGATCAGGTTCACGTTCTCCGGCAGCATGTCCTTGAGCTTCGCCAGCTCCGGCATCTCCTGCACGCAGTAGCCGCACCAGGTCGCCCAGATGTTCACCATGGTCAGGTCGTAGCCGGAGAAGATGCTCTCGTCCACCGGCTGGGCCTCCATATCGTAGGTGCTGAAGCTGGTGAGGCCGCTCGTCTCGGCACAGGCCGCAGATGCGGCGATCAGCATCGCCAGCGTAAGCAGCAGAATCATCGCTCTCTTCATTGTTTTTCCTCCTCTAATTTCTCTTACTGTATATATAAGTTCGACGCGGGGGATTCAAACCCTGCACGCATAAAATCGCCGCAGACGGTTTCGTCTGCGGCGTTTGTGTTTACCTTGTGCTCTTGTCGTAGGGCACGCCCTCGGCCTTCGGGGCCCTCGAGCTCTT
>CAMBWJ010000055.1 GCA_945871545.1 uncultured Clostridia bacterium
GCTCTGCGTAGGAATCCCGGGGTACGGTGAGGGTGAGGTTGGGACAGCTTTCAAATGCCCAAAAGCCGATGGAGCTGAGGGTGTCGGGGAGGGTAACGCTGGTCAGGGAGTTGCAGCTTTGAAACGCCCGCTCACCAATAGAGGTGAGACTGTCGGGGAGGGTGACATCGGTTAGTGAACTGGAGACAAACACATTTTCACCAATAGAGGTGAGACTGTTGGGGATAGAGATGCTGGTCAGGGAGTAGCACCCGTAAAATGAATAATCACCAATGTGGGTGAGACCATCCGGGAGGGAGATGCTGGTCAGGGATATGCAATGGCGAAACGCCGAATCACCAATGTATGTAAGGCTGTTTGGAAGGGAGACGGAAGTCAGGGATTCACACACCGAAAACGCATGATCACCAATGGAGGTGAGAGTGTCCGGGAAGGTGATGCTGGACAGCGATTTGCAATTGGAGAACGCCTCATTCCCAATAGAAACCAGACTATCCGGCAGAGAGATACTTGTCAAATAAAAACAAGCCGAAAATGCTTCATTTCCAATGGATACCACAGTGTCTGGCAGGGAGATGTTGGTCAGGGATTCCTGGAAGTCAAATGCCTTATCGCCAATGGCCGTGATTTTGTGACCGTCCATCTCTTCCGGCACGAATAGCTCATCGGCGTCTCCCAGATATTTCGTAATGGTTGCGGTTCCGTCATCATTGACGGAATATCTGTAATCCCCAAATTCCTTTCCCCAATTTACCGGAATGATTGATGATGCCAGCGCAGGGGCGCAGGGGAGCATCATCAGGCAGATCAAAACCAGGGACAGCAGCTTCTTACACATGAATCGTCACTCCTTGGGCGGATTGTTGCCATCATGATACCACAAATATGCATCATTGTAAAGAAAGGGATGCGCCCCATGCAGAGACGCATCCCTCAGTGATTCATATGAAGCTATACTTTAGTCCACCAGCAGCTCGGCGATCTGGACGCAGTTGGTGGCGGCGCCCTTGCGAATCTGGTCGCCGCAGCACCAGAGGGTGAGTCCGCGCGCGTCGTCGATCAGGTCGCGGCGGATGCGGCCCACGTACACCAGATCCTGGTCGGTGGTGTCCAGCGGGGTGGGATAGTTGCGGCCGTTGAGGTCGTCGATCAGTACGCAGCCCTTGGCGGACGCAACGGCCTCGCGGGCCTGCTCCACGCTCATGGGCTCCTTGGTGACGAACTGCACGGAGATGGAGTGGGAGCGCATCACCGGCACGCGCACGCAGGTGCAACACACCTTCAGATCGGGCAGGTGCATGATCTTGCGGCCCTCGTTCTGCATCTTCATCTCTTCGGTGGTGTAGCCGTTGTCCAGCTCACTGCCGATCATGGGGATGACGTTGGAGAGGATCTGGCAGGGGAAGGTGCTGTTTTCGATGGCCTTGCCCTCGGCCTGGGCTGCGATCTGGTTTTCCAGCTCGCGCATGCCCTCCACGCCCGCGCCGGAGACCGCCTGATAGGTGCAGGCAACCATCTTCTCGATCTCCGTGACCTTGCGGATGCCGCTCAGGGCCACCAGCGTGATGATGGTGGAGCAGTTCGGGTTGGCGATGACGCCCTTGTGGAGCTTTGCGTCCTCGGGGTTGATCTCCGGAACCACCAGCGGAACCTCGGGGTCCATGCGGAAGGCGGAGGAATTGTCCACGAACACCGCGCCGGCCTTTACGATTGCCGGAGCGAAGTGCTTGGCCTGGGCGTTCTGCACCGCGCCCAGCACGAAGTCCATGCCCTCGAAGGAGGATTCGGTGGCCTCCTGAATGGCGATCTCCTGACCGCGGAAGGAGATGGTCTTGCCGGCGCTGCGGGCGCTGGCCAGGGGGAGCAGGGTTCCCACGGGGAAGTTGCGCTCCTCCAGAACGCGAATCATCTGCTGACCGACTGCGCCGGTGGCGCCGAGAATTGCCACATTGTAGGTCTTCATGCTTCGTTTCCTCCCTCTTTGTTCATAAAGCCGTCGTAGAGCGTGCGGATAGTGCGCTCAAAGTCCTTGTTGTGCACGCCCACGATGATGCTGATCTCCTCGCTGCCCTGGGCGATCATGCGGATGTTGATGTTCTGTGCGCCCAGCGCGCCGAAGAGCTTGGCGGAGCTGCCGGGGACGCTGACCATCCTGCGACCCACCGAGGCGATCAGGGCGATGTTGTCGTCCATCTTGATGCGGTCGGGCTTCAGCTTGCGCTTGACGTCCGAGATGATGTCGTAGATGCGATCCTGAATCTGGGCGGTGGGCATCACCACGTTGAAGCTGTCCACGCCCAGGGTGATGTGCTCCACCTCCACCTTGCAGGTCTCCAGCATCTCCAGCGTCTCGCGGATGATGCTGGTGTCGGTGGAGATGTGCTTCTTGTAGATGGTGAGCACCGTGAAGCTCCGCCGTCCCGCGATGCCGGTGATCAGCCGCTTGTTCTGCACCAGCTTTTCGTCGATGGTCTCCAGGATCATCGTGCCCGCGTCCTGCGGACGGTTGGTGTTGCGGATGTTCAGCGGAATGTTCTTCTCCTTCACCGGGAGGATCGATTCCTCGTGGAGCACGGACGCGCCCATGTAGGACAGCTCCCGCAGCTCCTGATAGGTGATGTACTTGATGGGCTTGGGGTTATCCACCACCTTGGGATCGGCCATCAGGATGCCGGACACGTCCGTCCAGTTCTCGTAGATGTCCGCGTCCAGGGCGTTGGCCACGATTGCGCCGGTGATGTCGCTGCCGCCGCGGGTCATGACCTTGATGCGGCCGTTGGGCAGCGCACCGTAGAAGCCCGGCATCACGAAGCGCGGGGCCATCTCCGCCCGGGCGGCGATGTTGGCGTAGGTCTTTTCGTAGTCGATCTGTCCGTCGTAGGAGAACACCACACAGTCCGCCGCGTCCAGGAAGGCGTAGCCCAGGTATTCGCTCATCAGCTTTGCCGTCAGGTATTCGCCGCGGGACACCAGATAGTCCACGGAGATGTCCTGGTTCAGCTCGCTGCGCAGCTTCTGGAACTCGCTCTCCAGATCGCACTTCAGGCCCAGCTCATCCCGGATGCCGTAGTAGCGCTCCTCGATCATCGAGAAGATGTCCTCATAGGACACGCCGTAGTTGATGTGGGCGTGGGTGAGGTAGAGCAGATCGGTAATCTTGTTGTCCTTCTTGTAGCGCTTGCCCGCCGCCGACACCACCACGCACATGCGCGCCGGGTCGGCCTCCACAATCGCCTTGACCTTTTTGAATTGCTCGGCGCCCGCCAGAGAGGAGCCGCCGAATTTTGCCACCTTCAGCATATGCTTTTATCCCCTTTGAATTCCCGCGAAGAACGCGTCCTTGTGATTTGCCATGAAAGCGTGCATCTCCTGCACGGACACCGGCACGGTTTCTACCCAGCTTTCCCTTTCGAGCTCGGTGGTCCGGGCGATCCATTCCGCCGGGATGACACCCGCGTCCGCGATGCGGATGTAGTACGGATGGCATGCGGCGGAGTTGTCCGGCTGCACGCGCTTGCAGCTTTCGCCCGTCATGTAGCGCGCGCCCGCAGCGATGCTCTGCACGTCCCGCAGCACATTTGCGGCGGTGGGCAGCTTGCCCGCGCCCTGGCCGATGTAGCTCATCAGGCCGTAGCTCTCGCCGCTGTACCAGGCGTAGTTCACGTTCACCAGAATCGCGGCCTCGGGGGAGTTTGCGGCCACCAGCGTGGGCTCCACATAGGCGCTGATCGCGCCCTCGGCGTTGCGCTCGGCTTTCGCGCACAGGCGAATCACCAGACCGCTGGCGCGTGCGTAGGTCACGTCCGCCATCGTCACCGCCGAGATGCCACGGGTGGGAATGTCCTCGGGCCTGAGGTAAGCGTCGAAGCCCACCGAGCAGGCCAGGATCAGCTTGCGCTGGGTGTCCAGACCGTCCACGTCGCTGGAGGGATCGCGCTCGGCGTAGCCCAGCATCTGGGCCATGGACAGCGCCTGGGCGTAGTCCATGTTCCGGGACTGCATGGAATCCAGAATGTAGTTGGTGGTTCCGTTCAGGATGCCGCCCAGCGCGGTGATGCGGTCGATCTCCCGGGCGGTCTTCAGGTTCGCCAGGTAGGCGATGCCGCCGCCGCAGGCCGCGCCGTAGAGGAAGGCCACGCCCTTTTCGTGGGCCAGGGCCGTCAGCTCCTCGCCATAGGCGCTCACCAGCAGCTTGTTCGCGGTGACGAAGTGCTTGCCGTTTTTCAGCACCTCCGACGCAAACTCGTAGGCGGGATGCAAACCGCCCATGGTCTCCACCACCAGTTCGATTTCGGGATCGGTGGTGATGTCCTCGATTTTGTCGGTGATGTAGTCCGCCTGGAAGCGCTTTTCCAGCACCTTCTTCACCTCGACGCCGTCCAGCTTCTGCGCAATCTCAAATACGCCGCTGCCGATCGTTCCCATGCCGAGCAGTCCGATCTTCATTCCTATCCACCTCGTTTGTTTTGTACAGTTTGAAAGTCTTTACAATAAAAACACTTGTTTTTGTGCGGAAAACATTGTATCATAGATTTTGCTGGATTGCAAGTTATGTTTTCAGAAAGAGGTATAGATTATGAGTGGATTTTACAGCACGCGCGGCGACAAAAACAGCGTCAGCGGCCCGCAGGCGGTGCTGCGCGGCATCGCGCCGGACGGCGGCCTGTATACATTGAAGGAGTTTCCGAGCATCCCGCCGCAGGAGCTTGCGGGTGCGTCCTTCCAGGAGATTTCCCGGCGCGTGCTGGGGGCGTATCTCACGGGCTACACCCAGGAGGAGATCGACGGCTGCGTGGAGCGTGCCTATGCGAACAAGTTTGACGTTCAGGAGATCGCCCCGCTGAAGCAGGTGGGGGACAAGTACGTGCTAGAGCTGTTCCACGGCCCCACGGCGGCGTTCAAGGACGTGGCGCTGTCGGTGCTGCCGCAGCTGATGCGCTGCGCCATGGAGAAGGAGGGCCGCAGCGACCGGATCCTGATCCTCACCGCCACCAGCGGCGACACCGGTTCGGCGGCGCTCACCGGCTTTGCGGATGTGCCCGGAATCTCGATCGTGGTGTTCTATCCCGACAAGGGCATCAGCCCCATTCAGCGGGCCCAGATGACCACCATGGCGGGGGAGAATCTGGGCGTGTGCGCCATTACGGGCAACTTCGATCAGGCACAGACCGGAGTCAAGCGCATCTTCACCGGGATTTCCCCGGAGTTCTGCCGGGAGAACGGCGTGTCGCTGTCCAGCGCAAACTCCATCAACATTGGCCGCCTCGCGCCGCAGATCGTCTACTATTACAGCGCCTATCTGGAGCTGGTGCGTGCGGGCCGGATCGCCATGGGCGACGCGGTGGACTTCTGCGTGCCCACGGGCAACTTCGGCGATATTCTGGCGGGCTACTTCGCCCTGCTGTCCGGGCTTCCGGTGGGCAGGCTGATCTGCGCGTCCAATGAAAACAACGTGCTGACCGACTTCCTGAAAACCGGCACGTATGACAAGAACCGCGACTTCCACGTCACGCTGTCCCCGTCCATGGACATTCTGGTGTCCAGCAACTTGGAGCGCCTGCTGTACAATGCGCTGGACAACGACGCTTCCGCCGTGGCCGCGCTCATGGCCCAACTGAAGGAGACGGGCCGCTACACCATGCCGGAGAAGGCGATGGCCAGGATTCGGGAGCGCTTCGTGGGCGCTTGCGCGGATGACGATGCTGCTCTGGAGGCCATCGGACGGGTGTTTAAGGAGACCGGCTATGTGATGGATCCCCACACGGCGGTGGCCTGGCGCGCGGCGGAGGACTGCGCCCGGGCGGATGTGCCCTGCGTGGTGCTGTCCACGGCCTCGCCCTTCAAGTTCCCGGACAGCGTACTCAAGGGCATGGGCGCGGAGGTTCCCGAGGATGCGGGTGAACAGACCGCGCTGCTGGAGAAGCTCAGCGGCGAGAAGGCTCCCGCGTCTCTTGCGGGCGTGCTGGAGCGCGAAGTGCGCTTCAGGGACGTGATCGATCCGAACGACATGATGCAGTATGTGCTGGGAAAGGCGGCGAGGGCATGATTACGATTCGCGTGCCGGGAACCACGGCGAACCTCGGCCCGGGCTTTGACTGTCTGGGACTGGCGCTGGGCGTGTACGGCTACTTCACCTTCGAGGAGCGGGAGTCCGGCCTGGAATTTGAAAACGTGGCTCCCGAGTTTCAGAACGAGGACAATCTGGCCATTCGCGGCTACCGCAGGGCGATGCAGGAGATGGGGCTTGAGCAGCCCGGCATCTACCTGCACATCGAATCCGACATTCCCGTGTCCAGCGGCCTGGGCAGCAGCGCCAGCCTGATCGTGGCGGGCGTGGTGGCGGCCAACGAGCTGCACGGGCGGCTGCTGAACGCCCAGACCCTGCTGAATCTGGTCACGGAGCTGGAGGGACACCCGGACAACGTGGCCCCGGCGCTGCTGGGCGGCGTGACGGCCTCGCTGCTCTACGGCGGCAACGTGATCACCATGCAGTGCCCGATCTCCGATCAACTGCGCTTCGCGGTGCTGATCCCGGACTTCAGCCTGTCCACGGCGGAGATGCGCGCGGCGCTGCCGAAGCAGATTCCCTTTGCGGACGCATCCTACAACATCGCCCACGCGGCGGTGCTGCTGAAGGCGCTGGAGGCGGGCGACTTCGACGCCATCGCCGCAGCCATGGATGATAAGCTGCACCAGCCCTACCGTTCGCCGCTGATTCACGAGTACGACGAAATCCGCAGCCGCGCGCTGGAGGCCGGGGCGCTGGGCTTCGCCATCAGCGGCGCTGGCCCGACCCTGTTCTGCGTCTATCGGGACGAGGGCTTCTACTGGCGCATGAAGCAGGCGGTGCGCAGCCTGAAGCACCAGTGGCGGGTGATGCCGCTGCCGGTGGATCGCGTGGGCGCGGTGGTCGTCGGAGGAGGCCAGGAATGAAGAGCGATTTCCTGATCGTGCACAAGAAGATCCTCCCGGTGTACTATGAGAAGGTGCTGGAGGCCCGTCAGATGGTGGAGAGCGGCGCTGCACGGGACGTGAGCGCGGCGGTGCGCGCCGTGGGCATCTCCCGCAGCACCTATTACAAGTACAAGGATTTCATTTACAGCCCCGACAGCGGCGACGCGGGCCGCAAGGCCGTGATCTCCATGCAGCTCAGCCACGAGATCGGCGTGCTCTCCACGGCGCTGAACCGCCTGTCCGAGATGGATGTGAACGTGCTCACCATCTCCCAGAGCCTGCCCATCCGCGACGCGGCCAGCGTGGTCATGACCCTGGACATCGCCCAGATGAACGTGAGCCTGGACGAGGCCACGCGGGTGCTGTCCGGCATCCCCGGCGTGGAGAACGTGTATCTGGTCGCCGTGGAGTGAGTGCGGCGCATGAATGACGCAAGCGCAGTTCCCTGAAACCGGGAGCTGCGCTTGAAATTTTTCGCACAAATTTTGCCGCCCGCGACATCGCGGGCGGCGCTTTACTTTGTTTTGGGTTTGTTTGAACGGTGGACGGATCAGACCTTCAGCTCGGCCAGCGCGGCGACGGTTGCTTCATCGACGACGCCGGTGGGCTCGCTCAAGCCGATCTTCTGCTGGAAGGCCTTCACAGCGTTCAGGGTCACCACATCATAGACGCCGGTCTGGGTGAGCTCGAGCTGCTGCTGAATCCACATGACGGCTTCCGCCTCGCTCTTGCTGCTCTCCAGCTGGGTGTTGACCAGCGTGGTGATGGTGGTCAGCTGCTCGGCAGTGATCGCGGACACGGGCTTGGCGGGCTCGCCGGTGGGCTCGGCGGTGGGTTCCTCAGTGGGAGCTTCAGTGGGTTCCTCGGTGGGCTCCGCAGTGGGTTCCTCGGTGGGAGCTTCGGTGGGTTCCTCGGTAGGAGCTTCGGTGGGTTCCTCGGTGGGTTCCTCGGTAGGCTCAACGGTGGGCTCCTCGGTGGGCTCAACGGTGGGCTCCAGCGTGGGTTCCACAGTGGGCTCGACAGTGGGCTCGACGACGGGCTCGTAGGCGAAGAGCGCCTCCAGGAACGCCGCGTTCACGCTGCGGCTGTCGCCTTCGATGCCTGCGGCCTCCATGTAGGCCTCCAGCGCGCGGCTGGTGGCACGGTCAAAGGTGCCGCTGATCTTGCCGGTCATGAAGCCCAGCTCCACCAGCCTGTTCTGCATCTCCTTCACACGGGAACCGGTGTCGCCGCGCTTCAGGGTGATGAAGTCCTCGCAGGCCGGGGCGCTGCTCTTGTACAGGGCCTTCAGGGTCTTGATTCCGGCAACGCCGTCCTGCTTCAGATCGACGGCCTTCTGGAACAGCTTTACGGCCTCCTTGGTGCGGCTGCCGAAGTCGCCGTCCACGGGCTCGGCCAGATAGCCCAGCTCGCGCAGGCGGGACTGGAGCTTCTCAACGCGAATGCCGCTGTCGCCCCTGGAGAGGCTGACGTAGGTCACATACTCCGGGGCGCTGGCGGCGAACAGGCGCTCCTGCACGCTGGCGCTGGCAACGCCGTTCTGGGTGAAGCCGATGGCATCCTGGAAGTAGCGCACCGCGCGACGGGTTCTGCTGCCGAAGATGCCGTCTGCGGAGCCGCAGCTGTAGCCCAGCTCGTTCAGGCGGGTCTGCATTGCGCGCACCGCGTCGCCGCGGTCGCCGGCGCTCAGAGAGGTGTAGCCGGAGCTGGTCTGCGGGATGCTCTCCGCAGTCTCACCCTCGAGGGCGATGTAGCGGATGCCGGCCTCCACCGGGCTCAGGTTGGCGAAGTCGGTCGGCTGCTCCACGGCGGCGCTGACCACGATGTAGGGGAAATCTGCGGAATAGGCGCTGTTCATGGGATCCGGCTCCGACAGGGTGACCAGCAGGCCGCCCAGGCGCAGATCGTCTTCCTCCGCGTTGTACAGGCCCACGCCCACGTAGAGCGTGCCGGCTGCGTCGAAGGCATAGCGCTCGATCGTGATGTAAGTGACACCTGCGTCGGAGAGCTGCACGCGGTAGCTGGCGGTGGCGGCGTCATAG
>CAMBWJ010000056.1 GCA_945871545.1 uncultured Clostridia bacterium
ATTCACCGTCATCAAGCAGGCCGCCGTGCCCTGCGTGGCCGTCATGGGCATGATGCTGGTGCTGACCACCGGCGGCATCGACCTTTCCCTGGCCAACACCGTGGGCCTGTGCTCCGTGGTGCTGGGCGTGCTGACCGTGCTCAACGGCTGGCCGGCCTGGGCCGCCATCCTGATCACCCTGCTGGTGGGCGCACTGGTGGGCCTGATGAACGGCTGCATCGTGCAGTACCTGCGCGTGCCGGCCTTCATCGCCACCACCGGCTCCGGCTATGTGATCTACGGCATCGCCCAGATCATCGGCAAGGGCGAGCAGTTCAACCAGCTGCCCGAGGATCTGAAGGCCTTCGGCACCACCAAGCTGTTCAACTTCATCTATGAGGCGCTGCCGGAGGGGCTGCAGGAAGTGAAGTTCCTCAAGACCTTCTTGCGTCTGCCCAGCTACGTGTGGATCTCCGTGGCGATCGTGCTGCTGATGTACTTTGTGCGCCACAAGACGGTGTACGGCCGCAACCTCTCTGCCTTCGGCTTCAATGCCAAGACCGCGCGGCTCTCCGGCATCCGCACCCACCGCCTCCACGTGATGACCTACATGATCTGCTCCGTGCTGGTGGCCATGGCCTCGGTGCTGCTGTCCATCCGCGCAGGCTGCTGCCAGTCCAACCTGGGCGGTCTGAACTACACCTTCGACATCGTCACCGCTGCGGTGGTTGCTGGAACGAGCCTGTACGGCGGCGTCTCCAGCGTGCTCAACTGCGTGTTCGGCGTGTTCATCACCAAGACAATCGAGGTCTCCATCAACATGCTGAAGGTGAACTACTACCTGTTCAAGCCCTGCCTGGGTCTGGTGATTCTCATCGCCATCGTGCTGGAAGCCTACAAGAACCGCAAGCTGTGAGAAAGCGAGGAGCATGTGATGAATAAGACCATTCTTGAAATGAAGGGCATCACCAAGTACATCTTCGATGCCTACGGAAACGCTCTTCGCAACGCCACCGTCAAGATTCTGGACGGCGTGAACTTCGATCTGCGCGAGGGCGAGGTGCACATCCTGGTGGGCGAGAACGGCGCGGGCAAGTCCACGCTGATGAAGATCCTGGGCGGCATCCTGCCCCCCGACGAGGGCGAGATCCTGTTGGACGGCAAGGCCGTGCATCCCCGCAACGCCCGCGAGGCCATGGAGCTGGGCATCGGCTTCATTCATCAGGAACTGAACCTGTGCAACAACCTCTCCGTGGCCCAGAACATCTTCATCGGACGCGAGAAAAAGGGCCGCTTCCTGATGGACAACCGAGGCATGGTGAAGGAGGCGCGCCGGATGCTCAACGAGCTGGGCATCGACATCGATCCCACCATGCAGGTGGCCAAGCTCTCCACCGCCCAGCAGCAGGTGGTGGAAATCGTCAAGGTGCTCAGCTACAACTGCCGCATCATCATCATGGACGAGCCCACCTCCTCCCTGACCAAGAAGGAGATCGACTTCCTGTTCGGCCTGATCCACAAGCTGCGCAGCGAGGGCGTGTCCATCATCTACATCTCCCACCGCACCGAGGAGTTCGAGCAGGTGGGCGACCGCCTGAGCGTGCTGCGCGACGGCCAGTACATCGGCACGCTGGTGCGCGAGGAGTTCGAGATCGACCGCATCGTGAAGATGATGGTCGGCCGCCAGCTGGGCGAGATGTACGAAAACCGGCACGTGCCCGGCAGCGAGGTTGCGCTGGAGGTCAGGGGCATGCGCCTGGAGCCCCACACCGCGCCCATCGACATCCGGGTGCATGCCGGCGAGATCGTGGGCATGGGCGGCCTGGTCGGTGCGGGCCGCACGGAGCTGGCCAAGTCCATCTACGGTGCGCGCAAGAGCTTTGGCGGCGAGGTGTACTACTATGGAAAGAAGTATGCGACCCTCGATCCCCAGAAGTGGCTGCGCGACGGCCTGATCTACCTGACCGAGGACCGAAAGGACGAGGGCCTCATTCTGGAGATGGGCATCGCCGAGAACATCACCCTGGCCAACCTCTGGCGCATGTTCAAAAAGGGCGTAATCAAGCCCTCCGTTGAGCGCGAGACCTCCGATAAGATGGTGGAGGAGCTCAACATCATGTGCAAGAACAAGACCCAGCCGGTCAAGACCCTCTCCGGCGGCAACCAGCAGAAGGTGGTGCTGGGCAAGTGCCTGATCACGACGCCGAAGGTGCTGATCCTGGACGAGCCCACCCGCGGCATCGACGTGGGCGCAAAGCGCGAGATCTACCACATCATCGATTCCATCGCCGCCGAGGGCGTGGCCGTCATCATGATCTCCTCGGATATGCCCGAGCTCATCGGCATGTCCGACCGCATCTATGTGATGAAGGACGGCTGCGTCGTGGCGGAGATCAAGGACAAGGCCGACATGCAGCAGGAAAAGATTTTGTCCTATACAATCGGCCAAAAATGAGTTATAATGAATGCAGCGGCAGCTTTACCGCTGCATTTATGAAATCACAGGAGGAATTCAAGATGAAGATTCAATCCGTTTTCGATCCGTCCTTCGCCCGCTACGGCAAGGTCATCAAGGGCTTTGACACCGCTGCACTGGAGGCCGAGATGGCCAAGCTGCCCTGCCCGGACGGCGCTGTGGTGTACGTTCCCTCCGTGCCGGAGCTGGAGGCGCTGGACGTGATGCAGGCCTTCACCGATCAGCTCTACGGCGGCATGCCCATCCAGATCGGCTACTGCAACGGCGACAACCACGTGATGAACTGCCTGGAGTATCACCGCGACAGCGAGCTGAACCTGGCCTGCACCGACATGATCCTGCTGCTGGGCCTGGAGGCCGACGTGGACTTCGAGAAGTACGAGTACGACACCGCGAAGGTCGAGGCCTTCCTCGCACCCAAGGGCACGCTGGTGGAGGTCTACGCGACCACGCTGCACTATGCGCCCATCAATGCCGGCGGCAAGTTCCGCTGCACGGTGGTGCTGCCCAAGGGAACCAACACCGAGCTGAAGTTCAAGCCCGATCCCGCCGGTGAGAGCCGCCTGCTGACCGCCACCAACAAGTGGCTGCTGGCCCACGCGGAATCCCCCGAGGCCAAGAACGGTGCGGTGGTCGCGCTCAAGGGCGAGAATCCGGTGGTGAACTACTGATGAAACGGGCGGAGGAGATGATAGTATCTCCTCCGCCTTTTCTGTGAATGGGGGAGAGGACATGCTTCAGAAAACTGCGGACGCGATCAACCTGCTGGGCCGCTTCTGCGGACGGCGGGACGTGGCTGAGCTGAATCGGGAGCAGCTGCAAAAGCGTTTCGGCGCGGAGCAGGCGGATGTGATGGCGCTGTTCGGCGGCAGCATCCTCTGCGGCGGCGACGTGCTGGCGGAGGCCATGCGCGCGGGCGTGGCGCGGCGCTATGTGATCGTGGGCGGCGAGGGCCACACCACCCAGCGCCTGCGGGACGAGATGGCCGGGGAGCTGCCGGGATTCCAGACCGGGGGTCTGCAGGAGGCGCGGCTGTTTGCGCAGTACCTGAAGCTGCGCCACGGCCTGGAGGCCGATCTTCTGGAGTGCAATTCCACGAACTGCGGCAACAACATTGCCTACCTGCTGGACTTGCTGAAGCGGAACGGCGTGGAATGCAGCACGATGATCCTGACACAGGACGCGACCATGCAGCTGCGCAGGTCGGCGGGGCTTCGGAAGCATGCACCGGAGATCACCCCGATCAACTACGCCGCCTATGCGGCGGAGGTGGAGGTGCGCAGCGGCAAGCTTGCCTTCCGGGACGCGCCCAAGGGCATGTGGAGCATGGAGCGCTACATCACGCTGCTGATGGGAGAGATTCCCCGGCTGCGGGACGATGCGGAGGGCTACGGCCCGCGCGGGCGCGGCTTCATCGCCCACGTGGATGTATCCGAGGAGGTGGAGCGCGCCTTCGATTTTCTGCGTAAGCGGTTCCCCGAGTCCGTGCGCGCCGCGAACCCGAAGTATGCGTCCAGATGATTCAAAAAATATGCGCCCGGATGCTTCCATATGGCTTGCATCCGGGCGCATTTGTTTGGAAAGTGTTCACAGCAGCGGAACCATATCCGCCAGGCGGTCGAACTTGAGGTCGGGCACGGTCTTGGACTCGGCCAGCATATCCTCGGTGGTCTCGCCGGACATCACCAGGATGGACAGCATGCCGCTGCGCAGGCCCGTCTCGATGTCGGTGTACAGGCGGTCGCCCACCATGGCCATCTCGCTGCACGTAAGACCCGTGCGACGCTTCGCCGCCTCCACGATGCCGGTGTGGGGCTTGCCCACGATCAGGTCCGGGCGGCGGCCGGTGGAGGCCTCGATGAAGGCCATGATCGCGCCGATGTCCGGGATGAAGCCCGTCTCGGTGGGGCAGTTGAAGTCCGGGTGGGTGGCGATGTAGGGCAGACCCGCGCGCACGAAGTCGCACACGGCGGTCATCTTGGCGTAGTCCAGCGTGGTGTCGAAGCCGATGACCACGATCTCCGGATTTTGCTGGTCCACCTCGATGCCGGCCTCCCTGAAGTCCTGGAGCAGGAATTCGTTGCCCAGCACGAAAGCGCGCTTGCCGGGGTAGAGCTCCCTGAGCTTCTCGCAGGTGGCCTCGCCGGAGGTCATCACCTTGCTGCGATCCACCTCCAGCCCCATGCGGCGCAGGCGCTGCACGTAGAAATCGGCGTTGTGGGAGGAATTGTTGGTGAGGAAGAGGAAGTCGCGGCCCGTGGCCTTCACCTTCTCAATGAAGTCCAGGGAGCCCTCGATCAGCTTATCTCCCAGATAGAAGGTGCCGTCCATGTCCAGCAGGAACAGCTTTACATCCTTAAGCGTCATCTTTTGACCATCCTTCTTCATTCAAACTCGATCAGATTCTCGGCCATGCGCTTCACCGGGGCCAGAATCTCCACGCGGTAGCCGGCCTCCTGCAGCTTCTTCAGGCCCGGCTGGAAGGTCTTGGCGATCACGATGCCGATGCCCGCCACCTGTGCGCCTGCGCGTTCCAGCAGGCTCGACGCACCCAGCGCGGCCTCGCCGTTGGCAAGGAAGTCGTCGATCAGCAGCACCCTGTCTCCCGGATGCACGAACTGGGGCTTCAGCGTCAGCATGTAGGGCGCGTTCTTGGTGAAGGAGAACACCTCCGTCTGGAGGATTCCCTCCTTCAGGATGCTCGACTTGGACTTCTTCAGGATCACCAGCGGCAGATCCATCTCCAGCGCGGCCATGGCGGCGGGCGCGATGCCGGAGGATTCGATGGTCACGATGCGGGTGATGCCCGCGTCGGCAAAGCGGCGGGCGAATTCCTTTCCCGCCTCCTGCATCAGCTTCACATCCACCTGATGGTTCAGAAAGGAGTCCACCAGCAGCACGTGCTCGTCCAGCGCGCGTCCGCAGTCCAGTATCTTTTGTTTCAGCAGTTCCATAGTCGCCCATTCCCTTCCTAAAAAACTGTATAAAAGCATTATACCACAGCCGCGCCCTGCGTTAAATAGGAGGGCAGGTTAACCTTGGGTGATTTTCGGCGGGGACGGAAGGGCGTGGCTCATCCATGCGGCGCTGCCAGCGCTTTCCGCTTGCGCGGGCGCTGCGTGTATGCTATAATGCTGCGGGTGATTTCATGAACACTTACGAACAGGATCTGGCGCTCTCCCGGGACATCGCTGCCCTAGTGGCGGATGCGGGCGGACGCGCCTACTACGTGGGCGGCTTTGTGCGCGACGGCCTGATGGGCATTGCGTGCAAGGACATCGACATCGAGGTCTACGGCATTGCTCCCGATGGACTGCGCGCGCTGCTGTCCGGTCTGGGCGAGGTCTACGACCGGGGCGCAAGCTTCGGCGTGCTGGGCCTGCGCCACAGCGACATCGACATTGCCATGCCCCGCACCGAGTCCCGCACCGGGGAAAAGCACACCGACTTCGACGTGTCCGTGGATCCTTTCCTGCCGCCGGAGCGCGCCTGTCTGCGCCGGGACTTCACCATCAACGCCATGATTCAGGACGTGCTCACCGGCGAGGTGAAGGACTTCCATGGCGGTCGTGAGGATCTGGAGAGGCGGATCATCCGTTGCGTCAGCCCTGCCACCTTCGTGGAGGACGCGCTGCGGGCCTTCCGGGCCGCACAGTTCGCAGCCCGGCTTGGGGCGGAGATCGAAATAGAGACGCGGAAGCAGTGCGCGTCGATGGACGTGACCCACCTGAGCGTGGAGCGGATTCTGGGGGAGACGGAGAAGGCGCTGTTGAAGGCGGAGAAGCCCTCGGTCTACTTCCGTCAGCTTCAGGCGATGGATCACCTGAAGGAATTCTTCCCGGAGCTGGAGGCTACGATCGGTGTAGAGCAGAACCCCAAATTCCACCCCGAGGGCGACGTGTTCACCCACACGATGCTGACGCTGGACGAGGCCGCGAAGCTGCGCGACCGGGCGGAATACCCGCTGGGCTTCATGCTCTCGGCGCTGATGCACGATCTGGGCAAGTGCGTGGCTACGCAGGTGCAGGAGGACGGGCGCATCACCGCCTACGGCCACGAGGTGCTGGGTCTGGAGATGGTGGAGCGCCAGCTACGGCGCATCACCAACAACGAAAGGCTCATCACCTACGTAAAGAACCAGACCGAGCTGCACATGCGGCCCAACATGCTGGCGGGGGCGAAGTCCAAGAAGAAAAAGACGCGCATGCTGTTCGACCTGAGCGTCTGCCCCAACGACCTGATCCTGCTCTCCCGTGCGGACGCCAGCGGCAAGCTGGACGAGCCCTATCACGAAGAAACCGAGCTCTGGCTGCGGGAGCGCCTTGCGGACTACCGCGCGTGCCTGACGCGCCCCATGGTGACGGGCCAGGATCTGATCAATGCGGGTCTCAGGCCGGGCAGGGACTTCGGCGAATTGCTCCGACGCGGGCGCATGCTGCACTTCTCCGGGCTGGAAAAGGGCGTGGCGCTGCGGCAGTTGCTGGGCGAATGCCAGAAAATGCAGGAAATAATGCAGGAATAAACAAAAACTGAATGAAAAAATTCAATATTTAAAACGCGCCGGAGGCGGCCTGGGAGCCGATCCGGCGCGCTTTTTGTGTTAAATTTTGAAGAAGCAGGAAAAATACGCCAAAATTGCCGGAAAACCGGAAAAACCTGGGCTTGACAAACGAAAAAGACTATGATATATTTCTATATTGCATTATTATGGACAAAAGTCTGCTTCAGGCGCGAAATTTTCACAAATTGACGCAAAAACGGCGGAAAAACTGTGCAGATGTCTGAAAATAACGAAAGTTTATCCGAAAGATAACCTTCGACTTTTGGGCCATGGCGTTCGGAATCGCCGGTCTCCTCCGGCGGTGGAAATAAAGATAGGGGTGATTGAAGGTATGGTTCATCCGGTGCAAATGGGCAAGCGCACGCGAATGAGTTTTGCCCGCATTGAAGAGGCGCTGGCAGTACCCGATCTGATTGAGGTGCAGAAGAATTCCTACAGAAACTTCCTGAAGTACGGCCTTCGGGAGGTTCTTGCGGACGTTTCTCCGATCACCGACTACAGCGAGAGCCTGATTCTCGAATTCACGGACTATTCGCTAGACGATAAGCCGAAATACACGGTGGAGAAGTGCAAGGAGCGCGACGCAACCTACGCCGCTCCCCTGAAGGTGACGGTGCGCCTGACCAACCGCGACACCCACGAGATCAAGGAGTCCGAGGTCTTCATGGGCGACTTCCCGCTGATGACCGAGCACGGCACCTTCATCATCAACGGCGCGGAGCGCGTCATCGTCTCCCAGCTGGTGCGTTCCCCGGGCGTGTACTATTCCAAGGCCATCGACAAGACCGGCGCGGCCCTGTATTCCGCGCAGATGATCCCCAACCGCGGCGCATGGATCGAGTATGAGACCGATTCCAACGGCGTTGTGTTCGCGCGCATCGACCGCGCCCGCAAGCTGCCGGTGACGGTGCTGCTGCGCGCCATGGGCATCGAGAGCGACGAGGAGATCATCCGCCTGTTCGGCAACGGCGAGCACGTCGCCGCAACGCTGACCCGCGACGCGCCCTCCATCAACGACAAGGGCGAGCTGCGCTACCGCTCCCGCAAGGATCAGGCGCTGATCGAGATCTACAACAAGCTGCGCCCCGGCGAGCCGCCGTCGGTGGATTCCGCCACCAACCTGATCAACGCGCTGTTCTTCGATCCCAAGCGGTACGATCTGGCGCACGTGGGCCGCTACAAGTACAATAAGAAGCTCGCGCTGGCGCTGCGCATCTTCAACCGCGCGCCGGTGGAGGATGTTGTGCATCCCTACACGGGCGAGGTGCTGGCCGAGGCGGGTCAGCCCATCAGCCGCGAACAGGCCGAGGCCATCCAGAACGCCGGCATTAACGAGGTGCTGGTGCGCGTCGGCGACGAGGAAGTGCGCATCATCGGCAACAACTTCGCCTATATCAAGCCCTTCCTGGAGAATTACAGCGCCGAGCTGTACGCCCAGTACGACGAGGAGGAGGTTCGCTTCAGCGAGCGCGTGCACATCCCGACCCTGATCGAGGTGCTTCAGCGCGTTCAGGAGGACGGCCTGCCCCTCAATCAGGCCCTGAAGGAGGCCTCCAAGCGCCTGGTTCCCAAGCATGTGCTGGTGGACGACATCGTGGCGTCCGTCTCCTATCAGTTCGGCATGTTCAGCGGCATCGGCGAGGTGGACGACATCGACCACCTGGGCAACCGCCGCCTGCGCAGCGTGGGTGAGCTTCTGCAGAACCAGATCCGCGTGGGCATGTCCCGCCTGGAGCGCGTGGTCAAGGAGCGCATGGCGATTCAGGATCTGGAGAAGGTTCGTCCCCAGGATCTGATCAACATCCGCCCCGTGTCCGCAGCGATCAAGGAGTTCTTCGGCTCCTCCCAGCTGTCCCAGTTCATGGACCAGCCCAACCCGCTGGC
>CAMBWJ010000057.1 GCA_945871545.1 uncultured Clostridia bacterium
CCGTGGTGCTGGACTACTCCTCCATCAACATCGCCAAGCGCTTCCACATCGGCCACCTGTCCACCACGATGATCGGCAACGCCCTCTACAAGCTCCACAAGTTCTTCGGCTGGAACGCGGTGGGCGTGAACCATCTGGGCGACTGGGGCACCCAGTTCGGCAAGATGATCGCCGCCTACAAGCGCTGGGGCGACCACGACACCGTGGCAAACGGCGGCGTGGACGAGATGGTGAAGCTCTACGTGCGCTTCAACACCGAGGCCAAGGACAACGAGGCGCTCAACGACGAGGGCCGCGCCTGGTTCAAGAAGATCGAGGACGGCGACCCGGAGGCCCTGGAAATCTTCAACTGGTTCAAGTCCGTGACCCTGAAGGACGCGGAGCGGGTGTACGACCTGCTGGGCGTGAAGTTCGATTCCTACGCCGGCGAGTCCTTCTACAACGACAAGATGCAGCCCGTCATCGACGAGCTGCGGGAGAAGAACCTGCTGAAGGAGGATCAGGGCGCGCAGATCGTGGATCTGGAGCCCTACGGCATGCCCCCGGCGCTGATCCTGCGCTCCGACGGCGCGACGCTCTACATCACCCGCGACCTCGCCGCCGCCAAGTACCGCAAGGACACCTACGACTTCGACAAGTCCCTCTACGTGGTGGCCTACCAGCAGGATCTGCACTTCCGCCAGCTGTTCAAGGTGCTGGAGCTGATGGGCTACGACTGGTACAGGAACTGCGAGCACGTGTCCTTCGGCATGGTGTCCTTCGAGGGCCAGACCCTCTCCACCCGCGAGGGCCGCGTGGTGTATCTGGAGGATCTGCTGAACACCTCCATCCAGAAGGCCCGCGCCATCATCGACGAGAAGAGCCCGGATCTGGAAAACAAGGACGAGGTCGCCCGGCAGGTGGGCGTTGGCGCGGTGGTGTTCTTCGCGCTGTACAACAATCGCATCAAGGACATCGACTTCTACTGGGATCGCGCGCTGAACTTCGACGGCGAGACCGGCCCCTACGTGATGTACACCCACGCCCGCGCCTGCTCCGTGCTGCGCAAGGCCGGGGATTGCGACGCTGCGCCGGACTATTCCGCGCTGTCCGACCCCGAGGCCCAGGATGTGGTGCGCATGCTGGAGCAGTTCCCCGAGGTGCTCAAGGCCGCGCTCAACAAGAGCGAGCCGTCCATGATCACCCGCTACAGCGTGGATCTGGCCCAGAGCTTCAACAAGTTCTATTACGAGCACAAGGTCATGGTGGACGACCTCGGCGCGCGCAGCGCACGCATCCATCTGACCCGCGCCGTGAAGCAGACCATCGCCAGGGCGCTGGACCTGATCGGCCTGGAAGCGCCGGAACGTATGTAATGCTATGTGGCGGGGGACATGTCCCCCGCCGATTTTATAAGGAGAACCCATGCTGGAATATCTGAATCGGAATCCGGGAACTGCGGCGCTGATCGCCGTGGCGGTGGTAGCCGTCGCGCTGCTGATTGTGGTGGCGCTGATGCTGTCCTCTCAGAACAGGCGCGCGCGGCGGGATCGGGAGAAGCTGCTTTCTCAGCTTCGTCGCGAGAACGAGGGCCAGGCGCGCAGCGTGGAGCGACTGAATGCGGCAGTGGGCGAATCCCTGCGGCAGGTGGCGGAGCTGGGCGGCGCGCTGGATGCGCGCATGGAGGCCCTGACCCGGCAGAGCGACGAGAAGCTCACGGAGATGCGCCGCATGGTGGGCGAAAAGCTGGACGGGCGGCTCAGCGAGTCCTTCAAGGTCGTCAACAGCCAGCTGGCGGACGTGCACCGGGGCATCGGCGAGATGCGGGAGCTTGCCGCCAACGTCACCGACCTCAAGAAGGTGCTGGGCAACGTCAAGACCCGCGGCGTGTGGGGCGAGGTGCTGCTCAGGAATCTGCTGGAGGAGCTGTTTGCGCCGGAGCAGTACGTGGCCAATGCGGCCATCCCGGAGGGCTCCCAGCAGCGGGTGGAGTTCGCGCTGCGGATTCCCTGCCGGGACGAAAATGACATGCTGCTGCCCATCGACTCCAAGTTCCCCCAGGAGGACTACGTGCGGCTGATGGACGCGGAGGCCGCGGGGAATCAATCGCTGCGGGAGAAGTGCGCCCGGATGCTGGAGCGCGCGCTGCTGGAGCAGGCGAAGACGATTTCGGAGAAGTACATCCGCCCGCCCCAGACGGCGGACTTCGCGGTGATGTTCCTGCCGGTGGAGGGTCTGTACGCCGAGGCCGCGCGCATGCCGGGGCTGATCGAGAGGGTGCAGACGAAGTATCGGGTGCTCATTGCCGGGCCGGGCACGCTGTGCGCGCTGCTCACCAGCCTGCAGATGGGCCTGCGCACCAGCGCGCTGGAGAAGCGCAGCGGCGAGGTGCTCCAGCTCTTTGACGAGCTGCGCGGGGAATTCGCCCGCTTTCAGGAGGGCATCGCCCGCACCCGCCAGCGCATCGATCAGGCCGAGGCCGAACTGGACGCGCTGGAGAGCCGCGCCCGAAAGATTTCCAGGAAATTGATGTAACGAAAGGGCTGTGAAAGAACGCAATGTTGTTCTCTCACAGCCCCATTTTATGTGTTGGGCAGCTCTTCCAGTAGTTGAAGCCACTGGGCGCAGGCAGCGGCGTGGATCAGCCGCAGGCTGGCGGGATCGGTTTCGGCGATGGCGGCGTTCAGGCGCTCCACGCAGCCGTCCACCGCCGTGCGGAACAGAGCGATCGTGCCGGAGGAGCTTTCCCCGCAGTCCGCAAGCGCCGCCTGCACCTTCTCGCCCTGGGTGCGGTACACCTCCAGCAGCGCCCGCACCGAGGCCGCGTCGCTGCCGCCCATCTCCAGCGCGGCGGCCAGCGCGGCGGTCTCCGTTGCCTGTGCGCGCAGAAAGCTCACCGCCCCGGAGACCGCCGCGATCTGAGCTGCGTCGCCCTTCAGCTTCAGCGTAAGTCCCTCCGCGCTGCGCCGTATGCCGCCCGCCGCGTCGGGATCGGAGACCGCCTCCAGGATGATCGCGTATTCGTCCCCGTCCGGCAGGATCAGCCCCGCGCCGCCCTGCCGGTCGCAGTAGGACGCGCGAATCCGGGCCTCCAGCGGGTCGGAGGCGTGCTCGGCGCAGAGGAAGGATACGTCCATGCCCTCCATGCGCAGCTCGGCGGTGGAGGGGAGCTGCGTATTCGCGTCATCCGCCTCGTCCGGCCCGGACAGGGAGATTGCGTATACGAAGAACATGGTCAGCATCAGCGCCAGCGCCAGAGCGATGGGGCTGGGGCGACTGCGGCGCACGCGTATGGTGCCCATTCCCGCGACTGCGGCGTTGATCGGCTTGCGCTTGGAACGAATCAAAAAAACACCTCCCGGCGGGTAAGTACATCCGCCGGGAAGCGCCCTGGCAGCTCTGCCCGGCAGTTCATTCTATGCCGGGAGCGTGTGAAGCATGCGAGGGGATTTATTCCTCTGCGCGCAGGATCTCCATGGAGCGCCGCCGGTCGCGCTTGAGCTGACTGCGCAGCTCCTCCACTGAAAGAAAGCGCACCTCGCCCCGCAGATAGGCCACCGTCTCCACCGTGGCCCGCATGCCGTAGATATCGTCGTGGAAGTCGAAGAGGTTGATCTCCACGGTGGGCGCGCCCTCGGGCACGGTTGGGTGCAGGCCGATGTTCAGCATGCCGGGATGGCGCGCGCCGTCCACCGTGCACCAGGCCGCGTACACGCCGTTGGGGCCACTTCCCTCCCACTTCTCCGGGCGGATGTTGGCGGTGGGAAAGCCGATGGTGCGGCCCAGCTGCTTGCCCTTCACGATGATTCCCTCGATGATCTGATGATGCTCGTTCACATGAATCTCCCCTCCGCTGCGGGCAATAGCTGCATGAATTCCGCCAGCATCCTGTCCCACAGCGCCCAGTCGTGCTTTCCGGGCAGCGTCACAAAGCTGTAATCGATGGCTCCCGGCGGCAGGGCCTCGAAGAAGTCGCGGGACTTCAGCGCGTTGTCGCGCAGTACGTCCTGATCTCCGCAGGCGTGCCAGACGCGCATCCCCATGGAACCTGCGTTGACCGCGAGGATGTCCCTTTCAATCTGCGCGTCGCATGCGTCGAGGGTCTCGCCGTACACACGCATGAGCATCGCCCGGTTGCGGGGGTGATCCGGGCGGTACTCCATGTGGGCGGCGGAGAAGCAACCGATGGCGGCGTACTGCTCCGGTCGCGCCATCCCCAGCTTCAGCGCGCCGAAGCCGCCCATGGAGCAGCCCGCGATGAAGCTGTCCTCCCGCCGTGCGCTCAGGGGCAGCATGCCGCGCAGAAGTCCGGGCAGCTCGTCCAGGATGTAGTCCCGGTAGCGCCCGCCGTGCAGCATGTTGTGGTAGCAGCTCAGGCCGCCGTCGGGCATCACCACCGCCACGCCGCGCTCCAGGGCGTAGCGCTCCACATTCGTCCTGCGCAGCCACATCGTGTAATCGTCGCCCATGCCGTGCAGCAGGGTCAGCACCGGCAGGCCCTCCGGGGGAAGCTCTGCGCGTCGCGGCAGCGGCAGGATGACATTCACGCAGGTGGACTTGTTCAGCGCCTCCGAAAAGACGTGCATCTCGATCAGCGACATGCCCTCGCCTCCCCTCCGAGCAGCCAGTCCATCAGGCGCGGCAGCTCCCGATCCCAGTGCTTCCATTGATGATCGCCCGGCCCCTCGCTGTAATCGAGCCTGTAACCCAGATTTAAAAGATGCTCCCGCATGCGCAGGTTCATGCCGTGGAGGAAGTCCTCCGTGCCGCACCACATCCAGAGCTCCGGGCGGTTCTCCGTGCAGGCGCGCGCTGCGGTGAACAGGTCGTTTTCCGAGCCGGGAATCTGATCGACCGGCCCGAACACGTCCTCCCAGTAGGCTGCATCCGCCAGCGGACTGGGAAGTGACGGCAGCGCCGCCGCGTCCAGCGCGCCGGAGAGCGACGCAGCCTTCGAGAAGGTTTCGGGACACCTCAGGGCGCACTTCAGCGCGCCGTAGCCGCCCATGGAGTTCCCGGCCACGAAGGCGTCGGCGCGGTCGCGGGACAGCCGGGGAAACATCCGCCGGGTAATCTGCACCAGCTCCCGGGAGACGAATTCAAAGTAGTTCTCGCCCCAGGGCGTGTCGGCGTACCACTTCAGCTCCCCGTCGGGCAGGATCACGGCCAGATTCCGTTCCTCTGCGTAGCGCTCGACGGAGGTGCGCCGCTGCCAGGTGCTGTGGTCGTCGGTCATGCCGTGAAGCAGATACAGAGTCTTCCAGTGGGGGGAATTGCTCTTCTCGGGCAGGATTGCGTCCATGTGGGTGCTGCGGCCAAGGACTTCGGAGTAGAAATCCACATGCAGAAGCGCCATCGGCTCACCTCGCTTTCAATCTATTCCATATTATAGCGCGCCTCCGGGCGCGGCGCAAGATTTTGATGAAAGTATGACTGAGAATCAAATTCGCTGTGGTGAATTCGGGAATTCGGGCCATGGGCGGCGGATTCATGCTATACTGTAAGCTGTAAAACCATTCGCGAAAGAGGAGGTTTCACGCAGATGGGTGAACGAAAGGAGCGCAGGCTTCGCCGGGAGGCGGAGGCCGCAGCGGAAAAAGATAGAATCGAGCAGGAGAAGGCCGCGCCGGAGCAGCCGGAAGCGGAGGAAGCACAGAGCGAACAGGCCGACGTGCAGGAGACCGCGCCGGAGCAGCCGGTTGAAGCGGAGAGAGATCATCGGGAGAACGCGCCCCGACGCGCACCCGAGGAGGAAGCCGCGCCGGTTCGCAAGCGCCGTCGCCGCGCAAAGATCAATTTGCAGGCCGCAGTGGTACTGCTGGTGTTTGCGCTGCTGATGGGCGTGGTGCTGGGCTACGTGCTGGGCCGCAGCGCGGGTGAGACGCGCGCGAAGGAGGCCGAGGCGAAGCTTGCGGAGCTGACCGCCACGGTCGAGCCCCAGCAGCAGGCGCAGCAGGAGCAGAGCGCCGAGCAGGCCAATGAGGAGGCGCTGGCAGCCCTCGCGGGCGAAGCGCTTGCGTCCGACGGCGACACCGACCTGCTGATGGGCGCGGAGGATCTCTCCGGCGCAGCGGATGTGCAGGCGACCGACGAGGTGGTCGCGGAGTTTGGCGGCGGGGAGCTGATGGCCAGCGAGGTCATCGAGGAGTACAACGCCCGTCTGGCGCGCTATATGTTCGAGGGTTACAGCGAGGCGGAGGTCTCCGAGAACCTGCTGCCCGAGGTGATGGAGGACATGGTGTTCGAGCGCGTGCTGGAGGCCCATGCGAAGGAGCTGGGCGTGTACGAGCTGAGCGCCGCCGACGAACAGCAGATCGCCGCCGAGGCGCAGCGACGCTACGAAGAGCAGCTGAGCTATGCCCGCAGCCTTGTGCGCACCGGGGAGATGAGCGACGCGGAGGTGGAAGCCGCCGCCCAGAGCTACCTGCTGGAATCCGAGGGCGTGAGCCGGGAGTCCATCGAGGCGGAGCTGCGGGCAAGCTGGTGGATGGACAAGCTCTACGACGCGCTGACGGCGAATGTGTCCGTCGGCTCCGGCGAGATCATGACCGCCTACAACGAGGCGCTGGCGGATCAGAAGGAGCGCTTCCTGGCGAGTCCCGAGGACTATGAGGCCGCGCAGGCCAGCGGCGATGTGATCGTGTACAACCTGCCGGGCTACCGCCGGGTGAAGATGGTGGGCATCACCTTCGACAGCTTCGACGCGATGACGGCGGTGGACGAGCTGAACACCCAGCTCGCCGCGCTGGACGCAAGCACCGACGCGGAGCAGATCGCGGAGCTTCAGGCGCAGCTCGACGCATACTACGCCCCGCTGGAGGAGAAGGCCGACGCGCTGCTTCAGGCGCTGGCGTCCGGCGGTGCGCTGGAGAGTCTGAGCAGTCAGTACGGCGGCGAAACGGAGGAGGGCTGCGTCTGCGCGGACAGCAGCCTGTGGACGCAGGAACTCGTGGACGCGGCCATGGCGCTGGTAAGCCCCGGCGACGTGAGCGGCGTCGTGCGTACCGGCGACGGCGTGTACATTTTGCAGTACGTGGAGGACGTGCCGGAGGGCACGGTGGCCATGAGCGAGGTCTACGACGCGCTCTCCGCCCAGACGCGGGAGACCGCGCGCTACCTCGCCTACGAGACGCAGATCAACGCCTGGATGGAGGAAGCGGATCCCAAATATTATCCGGAACGGATGCAATAAAATACGGCGAGCCGCCGCTGGCACATTGCTGTCGCGGTTGAAGCGAACGAGTGCCTATCCCCATAGATCAGAGGGATAGGCACTCTGTGTTTCTTTCCTTCAGTTTCTTTTGCTGTGCCCCCGAAATTCAGTTCGGCAAGAATGAACTGAATTTCGTGCGTCTGGTTTTGGAAAATTACTGCTCAGATTCGTCCCACAAGTCCGTAGGGCGGGGTGCCCACACCCCGCCGCACATCTGTCAATGGATGTCCTTTTTGCAATAGTGCACGAACGCGATGACCACGCCCAGCGCACCGTAGAGCAGGCTCAGCGCCAGCATGCCGCCATCGATTGCGCCGCTGCCCACGATGTCCGCGCCCTCGCAGAAGCCGAAGGGCGTGATGTACTTCAGGAAGCGCGCGCTCGTGGAGATGTTCGCGGCCAGGTTGAGGAAGTACAGCATCGCCGCAACGCCCAGGCCCACGCCCGCCGCGCCCCTGCGCAAAAACGCCGAGACGCCGAAGCAGATGCCCGCCAGCACGATCTGGAGCAGGAAATACCCCAGGTGCAGCAGCAGAAGCTCCTTCCAGGGGATGACCTCGCCCACCGCCGCGACGGTGGCGAGGGACAGCGCCAGCACCACCGCATTCAGAATGAGAATCTGCGCAACCACCGCGCACAGCTTCTCCGCCACCACGCGACGGCGGGATACGGGGTGGGACAGCAGGAACTCCGCCGTGTGGTCGCGCTCCTCTTTGGAGAGTGCGTTGACGGCGATCAGGGCGGCGAAGAACGAGCCGCACAGCCCCATCACGTTGCCGCACTCGATGGCGTAAAAGCCGGTCAGCTCGCCGAAGTTTAAGCGATCCATGCCGAAGGCCGCCGTGAAGCTGCCCATGGAGGCGAAGAGCTTGCTCACGCCCGCCATCTGCTGCTTGATCTCCGGGAACAATATCAGGCAGATCACCATCAACAGGCCGATGCCGCCCGTCCACACCAGAAGCGACGTTCTGTTCTGGCGCAGCTCATGCCTGAACAGAATCATGCCTTCGCGCCCCCTTCCTCGTAGTAGTGCATAAAGATTTCCTCCAGATCCGGCTCCGACACGGTGAGATCACCGATGTGCTGGTCTGCCAGCGCGCGGATCAGGGCGTTGACGTCGCCGCCGTAGAGGAAGGACGCGCCCTCCCCGTCCGCGTGCAGATCGCGCACGCCCGTGAGGCCCTCCAGCTGCACCGCGCCGTGGATGTTCACCCTTCGGGCGCTGGTCTGGGTCAGCTTCTCCACCCGGTCGCAGGCGATGATCCTGCCCTCGCGGATGATCGCCGCCCGGCTGCAGTTGCGCTGAATCTCCGAGAGCACGTGGGAGGACAGGAACACCGTGGTTCCCGCGGCGTGCAGCTCGCCCAGAATGCGGAAGAACTCCCGCTGCATCAGCGGATCCAGGCCGCTGGTGGGCTCGTCCAGAATCAGCAGCCGGGGGTCGTGCTGCAGGGCGCACACGATGCCCACCTTCTTGCGGTTGCCGAAGGACAGCTGCTCCACCTTGCGGGCGGGGTCGAGCTGCATGCGCTCGCAGAGCTGCCGCGCGCGCTGCGTGCAGTCCATGCCCCGCAGCCCTGCGGACAATTTGAGCACGTCCCTGACCTTCATGCCCGGATGGAACACCGCCTCGGAGGGAAGATACCCCACCGCGCGCAGGATGTCCTCGCGACTCTTGCAAATGTCCATGCCCAGCACC
>CAMBWJ010000058.1 GCA_945871545.1 uncultured Clostridia bacterium
TGATCATCACGCGCAGATAGGCCAGGATGTCCTTGACCTCCTTGCGGTCGTAGAAGCGCAGGCCGCCGTACATGCGGTACTGGATGCCGCTGCGGACAAAGGCCTCCTCCACCACGCGGGACTGTGCGTTGGTGCGGTAGAGCACTGCGCAGCGGGAAGCGTCCTCGCCCCTTGCCCCGAGCGTGCGGATCTGCTCGCAGACCCAGGCAGCCTCCTCGCGCTCGTCGCCCGCCCGGTAGAGCCGGATCATCTCGCCCGGGCCTTCCTGCGTCCAGAGCGCCTTGTCCTTGCGGTTTTCGTTTCTGGCGATGACCTGATTGGCCGCGTCAAGGATATTGGCGCTGGAGCGGTAGTTCTGCTCGAGCTTGATGACCGTCGCATCCGGGAAGTCCTTTTCAAAGTCGAGAATATTGCGGATGTCCGCGCCGCGCCAGCCGTAGATGGACTGGTCGTCGTCGCCCACCACGCACAGGTTGCGCTTGCCGCCGGCCATCAGCCGCACGAACTGGTACTGGGCGATGTTCGTGTCCTGATACTCGTCCACCAGCACGTAGTCGAACTTGTCCTGATAGTACTGCAGCACCGGCGGATGCTCACTCAGCAGCTCCAGCGTCTTGATGAGCAGGTCGTCAAAGTCCAGCGCGTTGTTGCCGCGAAGGGCGGTTTCATATTTTTCGTAGGCCTCGCACAGCTTGCGGTTGCGGAAGTTGTCGCCCGCGTCCTTCAGCCACTCGCGGGGCGTGAGCATGCGGTTCTTGGCATCGGAAATCGCCGCCTTGATGGCCTTCGGGGGGAACTCCTTGTCGCTCAATTCCAGCGACTTCGCCACGCCCTTGATCACCGTCATGCGGTCATCCTCGTCGTAGATGGCGAACTCGCGCTTGTAGCCCAGCTTCTCGATGTCCCTTCTCAGGATGCGCGCACAGCAGGAGTGGAAGGTGGACACCCAGGCGTCCTTGCCGGACTCGCCGGTGAGGCTGTCCACGCGCTCCACCATCTCCCGGGCCGCCTTGTTGGTGAAGGTGATGGCCAGGATTCGCCATGCGGGCACGCCGCTGTCGATCAGATGGGCGATGCGGCAGGTGAGCACGCGGGTCTTGCCGCTGCCGGCGCCCGCCAAAACAAGCAGCGGCCCCTGCGTCTGTTCGACGGCGGCGCGCTGCTCGGGATTCAGTTTGTCCAAATAATTCATCGGTTCAATCCTTTATGCCTCAATCCTCTTGACCCCTGAGTTTTTCAATCACGCGCTCATAGCCGCCCGCGCCGTAGTTCAGCGCGCGGTTCACGCGGCCGATGGTCGCGGTGGATGCGCCCGTCTTTTCCACGATCTCGTTGTAGGTGATCTTGTCGCGCAGCATCATGGCGATCTCCATGCGCGAGCTGAGATCCTGCACCTCCCGGATCGTGAACAGGTCCTCGAACAGGCGATAGCAGTCCTCCATGCTCTCCAACGTCAGAAACGCCCTTGCCAGCAGATCCGCCTGCTCGCTCTGCAATCTGGATTCAAACATCTTGTCACCGGCTTTCACGCTTTAATGTATGAATACCTCTATTATAGCCGAGAAAGCGCGTTCCGTCAAGTTTGAAATCCCCGGGAGATATTGAAAGAGGACAAAGCGTTGACATAGTTCGCGCTTTGCCAGACGCTGAGAAAGCCTGCAAGACAAGGAAGCAAGGCTGCAAATAAGGGAGCTTACATGGACGTAAGTGACCGCAATTTGCAGCCGCAGCTGACGCAGTAAGCAAAAATCCCTACCGCCTTTCAATTTTCGGTAGGGATTTTTGCGTTTGTGGGCTTTATCAGTGCTCTGGGGGCGGAACCCCACATGGGATTCCGTCCTCACTTCAATTCATTGTATTCAATGATCCGGTTGGAAATCTCCCGCAGCAGCTTGCGCTGGTCGTCCGAGAGCGACTGGTCGCGGTCGCCCAGCAGGTCGCTGTCCAGCGAATCCTGAAGCAGCAGGCTCGGCGACACTTGCAAGGCGTTGCACAGCTTGATGACCGTATCCAGACTCGCCTTGCGAGTGCCGCGCTCGATGTGTCCCAGAAATGATAAGCTGATGCCCGCGCGCTCGGACAGCTTTTCCTGCGTCATCTGGAGCGCAATCCGCTGCTGACGCACGCGCCGGCCAAAATCTTCATACAGCATTTTTCACACTCCACCACCTTTTTTTCAGTTTACCGAATTCGCACCTCCGTTGGAACAGTCTTATGGAAGTATATGCTTCCTTTAGAATTGTATTCGTGAAATTTTCTTCCATTCAGTTGTCATGCGTCGAGCTTTGATGTTATAATGAAAGGCAAATGGAACAATTCTGCACGTTCGGCACATCTGCCGCGCGCAAAAAAGGAAAATGCGCTTGAAAAGTATGCAAAAAAAGACCCCGCAGCGCAAGAGGGGCCGTCTGCGCTGGCTGTGGGTGTGGCTGATTCAGATCGCGGCGTCTCTGCTGCTTGCCCTGCCCATCTCCCTGAGCCTGTGGCTGGGCGGCGCGGTGCACGCCATCTGCATGTGGGGAGTCTCCCCCATCCTCGGCTTCCTCTCCGGCCTCATCGCCACGCGAAAGGGACTGCTGAACCACGCCGCGTGGATCGCACCGCCGGTGATGCTGTTCGTGGGCTACGAAATCGCCTGGGGCTATCCCCCGCAGCCCGGCCCGGTGTTTCTCTGCGGCCTGATTTCTCTGGTGGGCGCCGCCACGGGCGAGGTGTTCAACCAGCGGCAAAAGAAAAAGTGACAAAGGAGTTCCAGCATGGAAAAAGACCTGATTCTCACCTGTGACGCCGGAACCACCGGTTGCAAATGCTCCGTGTTCAACCTGCGCGGTGAGGCGCTGTGCTCGGTGCGGCGCGACTATCCCACGCTGTACCCGCGCCCGAACTGGTCGGAGCAGGAGCCCGACCGCATCCTGGACGCGGTGTACGACGGCATCCGGGAGCTTTTGCAGCAGGTCAGCCCCCAGCGCATCGCCTGCGTGGGTCTCAGCGGCTCCATGAACGGCTGCATCCCGGTGGACGCGGAGGGCAATGCGCTGCACCCCAACATCATCCACTCCGACAGCCGCACGGGCGCGCAGGTGGAAAAGATCGGCAGCGTCATCAACAAGTACCACTTCTACACCCTCACCGGCAACCGCCTGGACACCCACTACACCCTGCCCAAGATTCTCTGGTTCAAGGAGAATCTGCCGGAGGTGTACAGCCGGGCACGCTGGTTCATGAACATCAAGGACTACATCTACGCCCACATGACCGGGCGCATCGGCTACACGGACTACTCCGACGCGTCGCTGACCACGGCGCTGGACATCAACAACCGCTGCTGGGCGGAGGATCTGCTGAAGGAGCTGGACATCGACAGCAGCCGCATGCCCAAGATCATCCCGGGCCACGACATTCGCGGCAAGATCACCCGACAGGTGTACTACCGCACGGGCCTGATCACCGGAACGCCGGTGGCCATCGGAGGCGGCAGCGGCTGCTGCACCGCCCGGGGCGCGGGCATCGTCAGCCCCGGCAGCGCCTACACCTACATCGGCTCCAGCGCCTGGGTCTCCCAGATTCAGGATCATCCCGTGCTGGACCCCAAGGCGCGCATCTTCAACTATCTGGACTCCGACGGCAAGGCCTGCCACGTGATCGGCAACGTGCAGACCGGCGCGGCGGCCTTCGACTGGGCGCTGAAGAACCTGCTGGGCAGTCGGGACGGCTCGCTGGACATCTCCCGGGTGGAGAACATGGCCCGGCAGATTCGCCCCGGCGCAGAGGGTCTGCTGTTCCTGCCCACGCTGATGGGCTCCCGCACGCCCTACTGGGATCCCAACACCCGCGGCGTGCTGATGGGCTTCACCCTCTACCACGATTCGCGGCACATCGCCCGGGCGGTCTACGAGGGCATCGCCTTCGCGCTGAACAGCTGCACGGAGATCATCTCCGAGTACGGCACGCCCATCCAGTCCATGCTGCTCACCGGCGGCGGCGCGCGCAGCGGCCTGTGGCCGGACATCCTTGCGGCGGTGTTCGGCATGACGACCAAGGTGCACCGGGCCCCCGGCGAATGCACCTCGCTGGGCGCGGCGATCCTGGCGGGCGTGGGCGCGGGCATCTTCTCCAGCTACGAGGATGCAGCCTCCGTCATCGCCACCCGCTCCACCCACCCGGTCAACCCCGGCTGGAAGCAGGTCTATGACGAAATCTATCCCATCTACAAGGACGTCTACGAGCGCGTCCGCCCGCTGAACGACCGCATCGCCGGTCTGGGAATCGGAGGTTGAGCATGGTTCGCAACGACAGCGAGGACTTTCAGGTCTACTTCAACCGGATCCGGCCCATCTATGCGGAGCTATTCAATCTGGCCCACGCCGCCACCGGCGCAAGCGCCCAGGCAGAGTACAGCCTGCAGTACGCCATGCTGGAGTGCTGGAGCCTGGGCGAACTGCCCTCCAGCCGCCACGGCTTCCGCGAGGCCCTGCGCAGCGCCACCCTGCACGCGGCGCTGAAGAATCCCGGCGACGCGGGTGGAGAGGAGGACTGGGACGGCCTGCGCACGCCGTCGAGCCCCGACGATCCCATCGCGCGGCTGATCGCCCAGGAATCAATGGAGCTGCGGCGCATGCTGGCGCTGCGCTGCGGCTGCGGACTTTCGCTGCGCAGGAGCGCCCGACTGGCCGGTGTGGAGTATCGCCGAGCGAAGCAGCTGTTTCAGCGCTTCGAGGCCCGCGCCCGCCGCGCGCTGCCCCCGGCGGATCGCAGGCGCTTCGAGCTGCGCATCGCCCGCGCCGTCCGCAGCGGCCTGACCCAGCCCAATCCGCTGGCTCCGGAGCTGAACAACATGCTGCGCACCTTCCAGATGGACGCGGCCTCGGTGGCGCGCTCCAACCGCCTGCCCGGGCGCATCCTGCGCTTCATCGTGGCGGCGGTGCTGACGCTTGCGTGCATGCTGGTGTTCTGGTTCGCAGCCGTGCTGCTCCAGCCCGCCGTGCTGGAAGAGCCTGCCGCAGCCAGCGCCGTCGAAACCGCCGCACCCGACTGAAAACGAAAAAATCCACGTTCTTACGCACTGTGCGTCGGAACGTGGATTCTTTTTGCTCTTATGCAGGCAGCTCGACGATCACCGGACTACCGTCGGTCTGAATCATGCCGCCGCGAATCTCCACCGAACTGCCGTCCAGCAGGTTCGTACAGGACAGATTCCCCTCAAAGCGCTCGACGGGCATGCGCACCGGCGCGCCCTTCAGGCTGAACAGCCCCAGATAGCGCCGTCCCTCGCCGCCGAGCTGTGCGCAGATGGCATGCTGCATATCGTCGGCCACAGCGCCGAACCAGCAGTCCGCCGGGAAGCGCTTCTTCAGCGCCGCAAGTCTGCGCAGCTCCTCCGAGATATCCCGCCCATCCCAGTGCACCGGATCCCGGTCGAACAGGCTGGGCTGGTTCGCGTCGCAGCGCTCCTCGCCTGCGTAGAGCAGCGTCGTTCCCTTCTGGAAGAACAGCAGCGCGTGCCAGTTGGACAGGGCCACGGGATCGGAAACCCGGGATGCGATGCGGGGCTGGTCGTGGTTCTCCAGGCAGCGCAGCTTGATGTAGTTCTTCGCAAAGCTCATCTCCTGTCGGTTCAGCGCCTCCACCCACTCGTGCAGCGGACGCTTGCCCGCCCAGTAGTCGTCCAGCAGTTCCCGGATGTCGTAGTCGTACTCCAGATCGAAGGCGTCGTAGCCCTCCGCGTCGGAGTAGATCATCTCCATGCCCTCCCGGCGCGCGGCGAGCTGGAAGCTCATGTGCACGCTCTCGGCCAGCCAGATCAGATCGGGATTGACCTCCGCGCAGGCATTTCGCACCTCCTGCCAGAACGCCACCGGCACCAGCGAGGCCACATCGCAGCGGAAGCCGTCCACGATCCCCGCCCACATCTTCAGCGTCTCGATCTGGTAGTCCCACAGACCGCGCACGCGATAGTCCAGGTCGATCACGTCCGACCAGTCGCCGAAGCGGTTGCCGAAGCTGCCGTCCGGCTTGTGGTAGAAGAACTCCGGGTGGGTTTCGCGCAGCGTGGAGTCCGGCGAGGTGTGGTTGTACACCACGTCGATGATGCACTTCATGCCGTTTGCGTGAATCGCGTCCACCAAATGGCGGAAATCCTCCATCGTGCCGTACTCCGGGTTCACCGTGCGGTAGTCCCGGTTGGCGTAGGGACAGCCCAGGTTCCCCTTCTTGCCCTCCACGCCGATGGGATGGATCGGCATCAGCCACAGGATGTCCGTGCCGAGCGAACGGATGCGGGGCAGGTCACTTTCCAGCGCCCGGAAGGTACCCTCCTTGGTGTGGTTGCGCACGTACACGGAGTAGATCAGCGCATTGCGCAGGGAAAGATCAGTATTGCGTGCCATATTGCACCTCCAGATTGTCAGTCGTCCATCAGCTCCAGCACCACGCTGTCCTGAAGCTCCAGTCCCACGGGCGTGAGCCGCAGAAATCCGCCCTCGATCACGATCAGGCCGTAGCGCTCCAGCTTGCGCAGCTGCCGGGCGTGGGTCACTTCAAAGTCCTCGCCGAACTCCGCCCGCCAGCGCGCCAGATCCATGCCCTGCAGCGTGCGGGTGGAGAGCATCAGCACCTCCTCGCGATGGTCGCGCAGGCTGCGCAGCGTGCGCTCGCACGTGCGCTCCCCCGCCAGATAGCGCGCAAGCTCCGGCGGATTGGAGAAGCGCTCGTTCTCCACCAGCGAGTGCGCCGCGCTGCCCAGACCCAGGTAGTCGCCGTCCTGCCAGTAGGTCAGGTTGTGGCGGGATTCATAGCCCGGCACGGCGAAGTTGGAGATCTCGTAGCGCGCAAGGCCATGCTCCGCGAGGCGCTGCACCGCAAGGCGCTGCATTTCGTTCACCAGATCGTCGTCGGGGATGTGTGCCTCGCCCGACGTGACCCTTTTTTCCATCTCGGTGCCCGGCTCCACGATCAGGCTGTACGCGGAGATGTGCCTGACGGGCAGGGATACCGCCCGGGCGAGGGTCTCCGACCACTGGGCCATGCTCTGCCCCGGCAGGGCATACATCAGGTCGATGCTGATGTTCCCGAAGCCCGCGTCCGCCGCCATGCGCACCGCTTCCGCAGCCTGCTCCGGCGTGTGGATGCGGCCGAGGTCCCTCAGGAGATCTGCATCGAAGCTCTGCACGCCGATGGACAGCCGGTTTACGCCCGCACATCGGTAGGCTTCCAGCTTGTCCGCCGTCAGCGTGCCCGGATTGGCCTCCAGCGTGATCTCGCAGTCCGCTGAGAGGGGCAGCAGTCGCCGCAGGTGATCCAGCGCGCCCTGAATGTACACTGCGGACACCAGCGAGGGCGTGCCCCCGCCGAAAAAGATGCTGCGCGCCTCGTAAGCGCGCAGGCGATCCGCCCATGCGTCCATCTCGGCGTGCAGGGCGGCAAAGTAGCCCTCCCACGCGTCCTCCCGGCCCGCAAAGGATGCAAAGTCGCAGTAGGCGCACTTGCGGGCGCAGAAGGGCACATGGATGTAGATTGCAAGGGGTTTCATCGTTTCTATCCTCAGATGCGTCACTTCCGCCGTTTATGCTTGCGACGGCGCTTCCTCGCGCGCTTATCCAGCGCCAGTACGGCAATTCCCAGCGCCACCGCGCCGCCCAGCATCCCCAGCAGCAAACCCATGCCGCCGGGTGCGCTCTGCTCCGCCGCAGGAACCGGTTCCGCCGAGGGCGCGGCGGTCGGCTCCGCCGTCAGGATCGGCAGCACGATCTGCGCCGTGGGCTCCGCTGTGGGAAGCTCCGTGGGTATTGGCGTGGGGGTGATTTCCGGCGTGGGTGTCGGCTCCGGCGTTGGGGTGATTTCCGGCGTGGGCGTGGGGATGTTCTCGAACATGTCGTTTACGCCGCTGTCCAGCCCCACCGCAGTGAAGTACAGGCCAAAGAGTGCGTTGTCGTGCTTGCCGCCGTCCTCCACCTGAAAGTACTTCTGCTGGGAGGCGTGCTCGGCATAGCCCAGCCGCGCCAGCTCCAGTGGCGTGCGCCCGTCCAGCTCCGCAAGCGGAACCTTCCAGGGCATGTCGATCCGGTTCTCCCCGTAGAGGTGGATGTAGAGCTTCTTCACCTGCCACGCACCGTATTGCGCGGCGCTCTCGGGGAAGCGGGACGCATCCGCCGCAGCATCGATGGCTTCCTGCATCAGCCGAGAAGTGATCTTGTGCTGGTTGTGGCCGTACTCGCCGTCGAAGTCGTGGGTGACGATCACCTCGGGCTTGTAGCGGCGGATGCGCGCCACCAGCTCCTCCAGGATGTGCTCCTCGCCGCCCCAGAGCTTCAGGCCCTCCTCGATGCTCTTCACGCGCTTATCCTTCAGGTTGATGAAGTCGGGATAATCCCGAACGCCCATCGCCCAAAGCCCGTTGAGGGCCTCTTGGCGGCGGTAGCGTCCGCAATCCGCCATGTAGACCACCACCGTAGGCCGCTGCTGGGCCACGGCGTAGTAGGGAATCGTGCCGCCAAAGAAGATCAGCTCATCGTCCTGATGGGTGGAAATCACCATCAAATCGGCCTTCTCTACCGGGGGATTCCAGACGTGCACGCCCTCCGGCAGCTCGCCCGGGCCGTACACGCGCAGCTCGGCGATGGCCTGACCCGGCGCGTCCAGCTGCAAAAAGACGTACCTCGTCTCCGGCAGCAGGTCGACGCAGGTCTCGATGCAGGGAAAGGTAAAGCTCTGATCCCGCGTGCGCAGCAGGTTGCGCTCCGCGTCGTACTCCTCCAGCTGATAGGCGCTGGGCTCGAA